>NZ_JARBFT010000015.1:0-66396 GCF_028863985.1 Vibrio chanodichtyis
TTCCTCCTTAGCTCAGTCGGTAGAGCGACGGACTGTTAATCCGCAGGTCGCTGGTTCGAGCCCAGCAGGAGGAGCCACCTTTCAAAACCCAGTCTTTGACTGGGTTTTATTTTATCTGCAACTTATAGCCAAACAACTTGCAGTTGCAGGAAGACGGTGAGCCAGTGAGTGAGCATAGGCCAACGATGTGATTGGGGTGACTAACCTAGCCAACACCACTGCAGCTTCCAGTAAGAAGAGTATATCCATCACAAATACTCGCCCTCGTTTCCTACCCATCATTTGCGCCGATAAAAAAAGGCAAACCGAATGATTTGCCTTTTTTACCTTCGTTGAAACTGCAAGTTACTTAATGTCACGCTGTTTGCGGATTAACTCATAGGCGGATTGGATCTGCTGCGATTTTTCTTTCGCCATATTCATCATTTCCGGTGGTAAACCTTTGGCCATCAATTTATCCGGATGGTGTTCATTCATCAGCTTACGATAAGCCCGCTTGATCTCTTGCGCGCTACTGCTGTCGGTAACGCCAAGCAATTCATAAGCATCGGCAAGATGATCTCGCGCTGAAGAGGCTTGCCACTGCTGGCCTCGCTGGTTTTGCTGCTGTGAACCCGCGCCGCCAAAACCACCACCTTGCTGAAAGCGAAACGCCGCTTCTTGCATACGCAAACGCCGCTCAAGCTGATCCGCCGAAAAACCTAACCCACGCGCAATACGGTGCAATACATTGCGCTCATTAGGGTCAATATCCCCATCGGCAAATGCGGCAGAGATTTGCAGCTCAAGGAAAAACTGTAATAAATCAAAGCGCCCAGCGCTAGCAATCTTCACCCGCTCTAGCACCGGTTCGAGAGGAAAATCAGCCTCTTTTCCCTCACGAAAAGCCTCTTGTGCTGCCCGTTTTTGTTCGCTGGTTAAATTCATGCGATCCATCATAATGGTCGCAAGCTGAATTTCTTGTTGAGTTACCTGCCCTTTCGCTTTGGCGACGTGCCCCATTACCGAGAAAGCGGCTTTAAAAAATTGCTCTTGCCGCTCCGCTTGGCTGGGGCCTCCGCCAAAAGCGCCAGCACCAGGTTGAAAACCAGCCTGATTTAAACGACGAGCTTTATCAAATTGATGACCAAGGAAGATCCCAAAAATTGCGCCGAAAGGTCCCCCAAATAGGAAGCCAAAAAAAGCGCCCAATATTTTTCCAAAAATATGCATTATGTGCTCTCAATCTATGAATTTTTCTGGAGTGAAGCGGTCTGATAGTGGCGGATGCGTCAATTTCCTTTATGATAAGGAACGTCTATGTTTCAGGCTCCTAAGTTCGGAATCCATCCAGTTCAACAGGCCATTAAGCTCAACAGGATAGTACAACCTAATGTCATGCTTCTCCCGCACATTTTTAGCCGCCTCAATTAGCGCTGCGCTATTTGCACCTCAGATACAAGCAGAAGCAGGTGTCGATGACCATCACACTCCACAGCTCAGTGGTGAGCAGTGCTTAATTAATCCGCCAGAGCCTACTAATCCAGGCCAACAGCCTATCAATGTCGAAGCGGATAAGCTAGAGGCAATCAATGGTCAGCAAGCAACCTATTCGGGCAATGTGGTGGTGGTGCAAGGTAACAAGCGAATTGCCGCCGACAATGTCACTTTGCATCAGCAAGAGAACTTAGTGGTCGCTGAAGGTAATGTACAGTTTAGCGATGGCCAAATCAAAACCCACTCGACCCGAGCCACCAACCATCTCAATACCGATCAAATGACGCTCGAAAATACCCGTTACCAGTTCTTATGCGAACCGGGACGAGGTGAAGCGGTGTTTGTGTCTAAAACCGGTAAAACCGTGTACGAAATTGAAGATGGTTCGATAACCTCGTGTCCAGATGGGGATAATGCTTGGCGTATGCGAGCTTCCAGCATTGATGTTGACCAAGATGAAGAGATTGCCACTTTCTACAATCCACGCCTTGAAGTGCAAAATGTACCGATTTTCTATCTGCCTTATTTGACGGTGCCGATCGGCGATACCCGTAAAACCGGCTTTCTCTACCCGACCGCCTCTTATGGCTCTCGCAATGGTTATGAGCTTGAAGTGCCGATTTATTGGAACTTAGCGCCCAATTACGATTTAGAAACCACCTTCATCTACATGCAAAAGCGCGGCACGCAATTAAATAGCCAATTCCGCTATTTGAGTGATTTTGGGCGTGGCCAAATTAAGGCTGAATTTTTACCCGACGATAAACTCTATGTCGAACAAGGCAATCGTTGGGCGGTGCAATATGAACACAGTGGGATTTTCCAACAGGCATGGAAGTTTGAGATTGATTACTCGAAAGTCAGCGATATCAACTATTTTTCTGATTTAGATTCGGGGATCGGTAAACGTGAAGATGGTCAATTAATCCAAGAAGGGCGCGCGACCTATCGTACCCAAAACTGGGATTCGTCACTGTTAGTGCGTGATTTTCAATTGCTGACCAATGATACCACCAGCACCAACTTACCCTATCGGTTAATGCCACAACTGAGCTATAACTATTACGCGCCAGAACTGATGAAATACTTGGATCTCGATTTGATCAGCCATATTTCGCGCTTTGAAACCGATGCCAAAGGCAAGCCGTCAGCGACTCGGGTTCATATTGAGCCTGGTTTAAAAATGCCGTTCAGCAATACTTGGGGTAACTGGACCACCGAAGCACGGCTACTTGGTACTTATTATCAACAAGATCTGGATAACACCACCGATAGCAAACTCGAAGAGAGTGTCACTCGGGTGATCCCAGAATTTCGAACGGGTGCCGGTATCGTACTTGAGCGCGATACTATCCTGCTCGATAGCTATACCCAGACGCTTGAGCCAAGAATTCAGTATCTGTACGTGCCAGAGCAAGATCAGAGCAATATCGCTCTCTACGATTCGACCATGCTGCAAACTGACTATTACGGGTTGTTCCGTAGCCGCAAATACAGTGGGGTCGACCATATTAAGTCGGCCAACCAAATTAGCTACGGAGCCTCAAGCCGCTTTTTTGATGACGCTTATAAAGAGCGGCTCAACATCGCATTTGGCCAAATTTTCTACCTCGACAGTAAACTCAACCCCTCCAATAGCAATGGCGATCAAGAGTCGAGCTATTCGGCGTGGGCGGTCGAGATGGACTTTAACTTTGCCGATTATCTGTTCTACCACGGCGGCATCCAATACGATATTGATACCCAAGATATTCAACTGGGCAACAGTACCTTAGAGTACCGCTTTACTGACGGCTACCTGCAAGGCAACTACCGCTATGTTGCCAAAGATTACATCCGTAATACGGTTGGGGATAGCATTGCCAATATTGATGATATTACCAAAGATGGGATTTCTCAGGCTGGTCTGCTGGCGGGTTATCAGATTAATCGACGCTGGAAAGCCAGCGGTCAATATTATTATGACCTAACCACCCAGCAAGCTTTAGAGTGGTTAGCCAACCTCACCTATACCTCAGATTGTTGGTACATGGGCTTTACCTACAGCAATCAACTGAAAAGCTGGAATGGTAACTTTGTGACCGACCCTTACGCGAGCCCGATCTATGAAAACAACTTCAGCTTCAATATCGGCATTATTGGTTTTGGTACCAGTATCGGAGCGGGTTCGAGCATGACTGGGGTTGATAGCGCTGGCAATTCGCTTGGTTATGGTCGCCCATTCTTCCTTAATAACTAATTTATTCGCCTGAGCGGATTCAGGCTAAAACTTTCAGATAGGACTGCCCATGAAATTGTGGAAAACCACACTAATTAGCGTTATCAGTGCACTGACTGTATTCAATGCTCACGCACAACCACAAGCACTCGATAGCGTTGCGGTCATCGTCAATAGCGGCGTGATCTTACAAAGTGATGTCGATGGCGCACTCAAAACAGTAAAAGCCAATGCCAAACAAAGTCATCAAGCATTGCCTGTAGAAAGTGTGCTACGCGAGCAAGTGCTCGAAAAGCTGATCATTGATACTTTGCAGCAGCAAGAAGCCGACCGAGTTGGGGTGAAAATTGATGATAGCCGCTTAAATGAAGCGATCAAAGAGATCGCCAGCAATAACCAGCAGACTCAAGAACAACTGATTGCTGCCGTCGCCCAAGAAGGCCTGACTTACCCGGAATTTCGTGAACAAGTCCGCAAAGAGATGGCGGCCAGTGAAGCACGCAACGCTCTGGTTCGTCGTCGGATCAATATCTTGCCCGCTGAAGTGGATACCCTAGCCGAGCTGCTGGCGCAAGAAACCGATGCGACGGTGCAATATAAAATCAGCCATATCCAACTGCGTGTTGAAGATGGGCAAGAAAAAGCTCAAGTAGAAACGTTAGCCAAGCAACTGGTCGACGAGCTGCAAAATGGGGCTGATTTTGCCCAGTTGGCTTACACCTATTCGAAAGGACCTAAGGCATTACAAGGTGGTGATTGGGGTTGGATGCGCAAAGAAGAGATGCCGACCATTTTTGCCGATCAAATCAAGCTGCAAAATAAAGGCAGCATTATTGGCCCATTTCGCAGCGGTGGTGGCTTCCACATTCTAAAAATTGATGATGTGAAAGGCTTAGAAACCGTCGCCGTCACCGAAGTGAACGCGCGCCATATCCTCATCAAACCGACTATTATTCTCAGTGATGAAGGGGCGCAAAAACAGCTCAATGAATTGATCCAGCGGATTAACAGTGGCGAAGCCACCTTTGCCGAACTAGCGCAACAATATAGCCAAGATCCAGGTTCAGCCGCACAAAAAGGTGAATTGGGCTATCAAACGCCAGATCTGTATGTGCCTGAATTTAAACACCAAGTCGAAACCTTACCGGTAGGTCAAATCAGTGCGCCTTTTCAAACCGTACATGGCTGGCATATTGTCGAAGTGCTGGATCGCCGAGAAGTGGATCGCACCGATGCTGCGCTGAAAAACCGTGCATACCGCATTTTGTTCAATCGTAAGTTCAATGAAGAAGCGAGCGCATGGCTGCAAGAGCTACGTGCCAGCGCCTTTGTTGAAGTATTGAAGGACGATAAGGATGAGCTGTAAGCGGATTATCGTGACCGCCGGTGAGCCGGCGGGAATTGGCCCAGATTTAGCGCTCGCACTGTCTACTCACGATTGGCCACATCAACTGGTGGTGTGTGCCGACAAAGCTTTGCTCAGTCAACGTGCTGCCCTGCTGGGAATTGAAGTAAAACTGCTTGATTATCAAGCTGATCATCCAGCTTTACCACATCAAGCAGGCACGCTATGGGTTGAGCATATCCCACTCGCTGAGCCCGTCATCGCCGGCCAACTCAACCCCGCTAACGGCCATTATGTATTAAAAACGCTGCAAAGAGCGGCAAAAGGCTGTATGAATGGCGAATTTGATGCTATTGTCACCGGCCCTGTGCACAAGGGGGTGATCAACCGAGCGGGGGTCGCGTTTAGCGGTCACACTGAATTTTTTGCTGAACAGTCCAATACCCCTCTAGTGGTGATGATGCTGGCTACAGAAGGCTTACGTACCGCTTTAGTCACGACTCATCTCCCGTTAGCTGCAGTGCCACAAGCGATAACCTGTGAACGTCTAGAGCAGATCATTCACATTCTCCACAAGGATTTAGTCGAGAAATTTGCCATTGCTGAGCCGAAAATTTACGTGTGTGGTTTAAACCCCCACGCAGGTGAAGACGGTGTATTAGGCATGGAGGAGATTGAAACTATCACTCCTACCCTACAGCGTTTGCGTGAGCAATATGGCATGCAATTGGTTGGCCCAATGCCAGCCGATACTATTTTTAGTGAAAAATACTTACAGCAAGCAGATGCGATCCTTGGTATGTACCACGATCAAGTCCTGCCAGTGCTTAAATATAAAGGGTTTGGTCGCTCGGTAAATATTACCTTAGGTCTGCCCTTTATCCGCACATCAGTTGACCATGGTACGGCGCTCGATCTGGCCGCCACCGGACAAGCTGATACAGGAAGCTTATGGACGGCATTAGCTTACGCAATTGAATTAGTTGATAAAAAAGCGCAATAACTTCGAGAACACTATGAGAAATGATGTCCACTTAGGGCACAAAGCGCGCAAACGCTTTGGTCAAAACTTCCTTAATGATCCTTACATCATTGATGGAATTGTGTCGGCAATTAATCCACAGCCTGGACAAAACTTGGTAGAGATCGGCCCAGGATTGGGAGCGATCACAGAGCCAGTAGGGCGTGAAGTCGATAAGTTCACCGTGATCGAACTTGACCGCGATCTGGCAGAGCGTTTACGCAATCACCCTGAGTTGGCGAGCAAACTGACCATCCATGAAGGCGATGCGATGCGTTTCGACTTCAAGCAATTGGTTAAACCTAACCATAAACTGCGTATCTTTGGTAACTTGCCATACAACATCTCAACGCCACTGATGTTCCACCTTTTTGAATTCCATCGTGATATTCAAGATATGCACTTTATGCTGCAAAAAGAGGTGGTCAACCGTTTAGCGGCAGGCCCAAACAGTAAAGCGTATGGCCGCCTAACAGTGATGGCGCAATACTACTGCAAAGTGGTGCCAGTACTTGAAGTGCCACCTACCGCGTTTGTACCGCCACCAAAAGTTGATTCTGCGGTGGTGCGCTTAGTGCCGTATGAAGATTTACCACACCCAGCGACCAGCCTAACTTGGCTAGATCGGGTAGTGCGTGAAGGCTTTAACCAACGTCGTAAAACCGTGCGTAACTGCTACAAAGGCTTAGTCGAACCAGAAACCCTGCAACAACTCGGTATCGAGCCGAGTATGCGACCTGAGAATTTGACCTTGGCCCAGTTTGTGGCACTCGCCAACTGGCTTGATGCACAGCCGTCAACTCACGCATAATTAAAGCAAGGACGACATTAGTCGTCCTTGCTTTATCAGCGTAGAGATCCCACTCAACCGAGGAATCGCTCATGGATGTTTCGCTTCCCTGCATCAAAATTCAGGTTCAGACTCGCTACGTTGAGCAGCAGTCTAACCCTGAATATCAACGCTTTGTGTTTGTTTATCTGATCACGATTAAAAATCTCAGCCCGCAAACGGTACAGCTATTAGGTCGTCGTTGGCTGATCACCGATGCCAATGGCAAACAGATTGCAGTAGAAGGTGAAGGGGTGGTTGGCGAACAGCCCTATATTGCCACCAATGATGAATACACCTATAGCAGTGGCACTGTATTAGAGACGCCTATCGGGGTGATGCAGGGGCATTATTTAATGGTCGATGCACAAGGTGAATCGTTCACGGTCGAAATTGAACCGTTTCGCCTCGCGGTTCCTCATGTATTGAATTAACGGAGTTTATGTGGCTAATTACATCGTCGGAGATATTCAAGGCTGTTTTGACGAGCTACAACTGCTACTCGATCAAGTCCAGTTTGATCCAAGCCAAGATCGACTATGGTTTGCGGGTGACTTAGTGGCTAGAGGGCCGAAATCACTCGAGACATTACGCTTCGCCTACCAATTAGGTGAGGCCGCGCAAGTCGTGCTCGGCAATCATGATTTGCATTTGCTTTCGGTGGCGCTCGGCAATCACCCCGCTAAACGCCGCGATCAAACTCAAGCGATTTTTGCTGCACCAGATGCGCCATTATTACTCGATTGGCTACGCCAACAACCATTACTAGCGGAACATGCCGAATTTGTGGTGTGCCATGCCGGAGTTTCCCCACAATGGGATTTAGCCACGGCACGCCAAGCCGCACAAGAGGTCGCACAAGTGTTACGCGGCCCACAATGGCCTAACCTGATTACGCAGATGTATCACGATCAGCCGGACGCATGGCACGTAGCGTTACAAGGCTTCGATCGCCTGCGTTATATCATCAATGCCTTTACGCGGATGCGATTTTGCTACCCCGATGGTCGGTTAGATATGCACTGTAAGCTCCCTCCCTCACAAGTGACTGACGGTCACTTATTGCCTTGGTTTCAATTACCTCAACGGATCAAGCTGGAAAAAACAGTGATTTTTGGCCATTGGGCGGCTTTGGAAGGCTATGCCAGCCAAGAGGTGATCGGACTCGACACTGGCTGCGTATGGGGGGGCAGTTTAACCATGCTGCGCTGGGAAGATAAACGCTACTTTACCCAAGCCGCGCGCTAACGCCAAATTCTTCCCCCGCCCATCAGCGGGGGGAGTTGAATCGATCAATATTAACCCTTAATAAACCGGTGGTTAGCGATTGAGCTGGCTCAAGATCTGCGTTGGTAAATCACAAAATCCATCGCATAAGCATTATTTAAATCGGCCGCATAGTGCTCACGATAACACTCTAGCCACTCACTGCCCCACTCTGGAAATTGCGTATCACCCTCGAGATCGGCATGAATTTGCGTGAGATACAATTTATCGGCTAACGGTAAACACGCTGCATATAAGCTGCCACCGCCAATGATCATGATTTCGTCAACCGCTCCGGCTTTGGCTAATGCCGCGTCGATTGAAGTGACCACATCCACCCCCTCAATCTGTAAGTTCGCATCGCGCGAAATCACAATATTGTGCCGCCCCGGTAAAGGTCGACCAATCGATTGGTAAGTTTTACGGCCCATGATCACCGGTTTGCCTAGAGTACAACGTTTAAACCAAGCAAAATCGGCGGGTAAATGCCACGGCATCTGATTGTCTTTACCAATCACGCGCTGCTCTGCCATGGCGGCAATCATACTGATCATCATTTTTGGGTTACCTTTTACGCTAGCAATCTACTAGCCATTAAATAATCGGTTTACGGCGATAAAAAAGTAGCCCAGGCACAGCAAGGCCAATCGCTAAACCGACGATGATAAACATCGCTTTGAGAAAATTTTCCGATAATGCTTCCATCAGTTGGACCGAAAAGCCAAGCTGATTCATTTCAACTAATGCAATCATCGCCTTAAAAGCAAACACCCCTGGCACCATAGGAATCAGTGCCGCCACTGTGAAGACCTTGGGGTGAGCGAGAAAGCGCCGTGACCAATAAACCCCAACCATACCCACCAGGGTCGCGGCAAAAAAGCTTGCCCATTCAATCGGCATCCCAAACTGCATCATCAAGTAGCGCGAGCCATGACCCAGTGCACCGCCAAGAGCACAGTACTTCAACGCTGGTTGCGGCACATTAAACACCAACGCAAAGCCAACCGCTGGTATTGCTGCAAAAAACATATCGTTGAGCAATCCCAACCCTAGATCCCAACTTAACATTACCACCCCCAGATCCCTGTCACGCTCATTGCTGCCACAATCCCAAGTGAGGTCGCTAACGTCAGTAAACTGGCCATCGCAAAGCGCGCAATCCCCATATTGATATAGCCTTTGAGCATATCAGCCACCGCATTAATCAGAGGAAAACCGGGCACCAGCATCAATACTGACGAAGCCATCACTATGGTCGGTTTATTACCCAATTGATAAACCACCGCTTGCGCCGAAATCACCGAGGTGACAAAAGCGGTCGCAGTAAAATTGAGTAGTGGGTTGAATTGGCGATGCCCGATCTCTTGACGCACGATCATTCCAACACTGGATGCGATCAAAGTGATCATAAATACCATCCAATCACCGCCCGCTAAACGGCTAAATGCTGCACATGACAAACCAATCATCACCACCACTAACCAGCGGTTATAGCGTGCCGGACTAATTTGATTGATTTTTTTCTGAGCGAAACGGTAATCAAGCACGCCCTTTTCCATCATGATGCAGATCCGTTGGATCTGGGTCACCACGCGCATGTTGATGCCGCGATCTGGGCTACGTCTGGTGGTCGTGATGCAATGCTCATGATAAACGGTGGTGACCACCAAAGAGCAGGCCGAAAGAGACACTTCGACTTCACTCATACCACTGGCAAGGCCAATTCGGCGCATAATATCGCCGACTAAGGTACTTTCCGCGCCATGCGCTAATAACATCTGCCCTGCCTGGGCAATCAAACGAGAAACGGCTCTCTGTTTGGCTTCCATGATTCCTTTCCTAAACACCTAACAACGCCCAAAAGTGGCACTTAGTGTGCCTGAAACGGCGAGCGAGAAATATGATTTAGACACAAAAAAGCCGCAACAAAGTTGCGGCATTAACGTTCGGTGATTTAGTCACGTACATAGATAACGTGGCCGTCATCTTCTTCGTCGTCCCAATCATCCCAATCGTCATCATCTTCGGTGATCACTTCACGACCAGCCAAACCATCTTTTTGATGGTAATCCCAGGTAAAATCGACTTTTTCGGCTTCGCTTGGCTGTGATGTCTCTTTTGGCAAGGTATCCATAAATTCAGCCAGCTTCATGCACAGCTCTTTGGTCCCTTGACGGTTAGCCGCTGAAATCTTGAAGTATTCGCCTTCCCATGCCAAAGCATCAATGATGTCTTGGATGATTTGGTCGGCTTGATCTTCCGGTATCAGATCGACTTTATTGAACACCAACCAACGTGGTTTGCTGGCCAGTTTTTCACTGTACTGCTCGAGCTCATCAATAATGGTCAAGGCATTATGCGCAGGATCACTTTGATCAATCGGCATAATATCGATCACATGCAGCAATACTCGGCAGCGTTCAAGGTGCTTCAAGAAGCGGATACCTAAACCGGCCCCTTCTGCCGCGCCTTCAATCAAGCCCGGAATATCGGCCACCACAAAGCTCTTTTCTGGCAATACGCTAACGACGCCTAAGCTTGGCACCAAAGTGGTAAACGGATAGTCCGCCACTTTAGGTTTCGCAGCAGAAACCGCACGAATAAAGGTCGATTTACCCGCATTTGGCATACCGAGCATACCCACATCCGCCAGCAGCAACAGCTCTAAGCGAATATCGCGGACTTCACCTTTGGTACCCATGGTTTTTTGGCGTGGAGAGCGATTGACTGACGATTTAAAACGGGCATTACCCAAACCGTGCCAGCCACCTTTCGCGATCATGACTTTTTTGCCATGCTCAGCCACTTCACCTATGATTTCATTGGTGTGAATGTCCACCGCACGAGTACCGACTGGCACGCGTAGCACTTTGTCTTTACCACATTTGCCAGTACAGTTACCGCCGCCACCATTTTTACCACGCTCTGCTTCATAGAAGCGCTGGAAACGGTAGTCGATCAATGTATTAAGGTTTTCATCGGCCAGCATGTAAACATCGCCGCCGTCACCACCATCGCCGCCATCAGGGCCGCCATTGGTGACAAATTTTTCGCGCCAAAAGCTCACAACACCGTTACCGCCGTCGCCCGCTTGGACTTTAATTACCGCTTCATCAACAAATTTCATTTTTCCTCCACTCAATGTCGTGGGAAATCTTAATCAGTCTAGTAAACCTGAGAACGTAGATCCCAGAAAATAATCACCTGCTTGGATCAGGCTGCATTCAGGTCTAGGGTCTAGGGTCTAGGGTCTAGGGTCTAGGGTCGACCACACTTTTGATAAATAAAAAACCCCACCAAACGGCAGGGCTTTTGAATTCATCAAGAAACGTTGCTTATTCAGCTGTTTCGATGCTAACGAATTTACGGTTTTTAGAACCTTTAACCTCGAACTTCACTTTACCATCAGATAGAGCGAATAGAGTGTGGTCTTTACCGATGCCTACGTTAGTACCAGCGTGGAACTTAGTACCACGTTGACGAACGATGATGTTACCTGCAAGTACAGATTCACCACCGAAACGCTTAACACCTAGACGTTTGCTTTCTGAATCGCGGCCGTTACGAGTAGAACCACCAGCTTTTTTGTGTGCCATTGTTGAACTCTCCTAATAACTTAAGCGTTGATACCAGTGATTTTCACTTCTGTGAACCACTGACGGTGACCTTGTTGCTTACGAGAGTGCTTACGACGACGGAACTTAACGATTTTTACTTTATCGCCACGACCGTGTTGTACCACTTCAGCAACTACTTTACCGCCCTCAAGAAGAGGAGCACCTACTTTAATGTCTTCGCCGTTAGCAACCAGCAGAACTTTATCAAATTCTACAGTTGCGCCAGTTTCAACGTCTAATTTCTCTAAACGAAGGGTTTGACCTTCGCTTACACGGTGTTGTTTACCACCAGATTGGAAAACAGCGTACATATTTTACTCCGCTCTTTCCGCACAGCCTATGCTACATTTGCGATAAGGGTGTGCGCTAAACTAATCATCAATAGGGCGCAGATTCTACGTGAATGATGTGCCTATGACAAGCCATATTTTGAAAAAAGTGGCGAAAAGCTAATCGCCAAACAAAAGTGCCGCAATCATGCCTTTAAGCCATGTATTAATCAATAATTTTTAGTGTATTATGCAGCGATTCCAGAAGACTAAATGCCTTATACGCTCTTATATCAGCCGGATTTACGATGGATTTTAAAGCTATCCAAGCGCTTACTGCCAATGACATGGCAAAAGTGAACGAAACGATTCACGCTCAACTCAATTCTGACGTCTCCCTCATCAACCAACTTGGTTTCTATATCATCAGTGGTGGTGGCAAAAGGTTACGTCCATTGTTAGCGGTCTTATCCGCCAGAGCTCTCGGTTACCAAGGCTCTCATCATACGACCGCCGCCGCTTTTGTAGAATTTATTCATACTGCGACCCTGTTGCATGATGACGTGGTTGACGAATCCGATCTGCGCCGTGGCAAAGCGACCGCGAATGCGGCGTTTGGCAATGCCGCGAGCGTGTTAGTCGGCGATTTTATTTATACCCGCTCTTTTCAGATGATGACCGAATTAGGATCGTTAAAGATCCTCAAGCTGATGAGTGATGCGGTGAATGTGATCGCGGAAGGGGAAGTTCAGCAATTGATGAACTGTAACAACCCTGACACCACTGAAGCTAACTATATGCAGGTGATTTACTCTAAAACCGCCCGTCTGTTTGAAGCAGCAACGCAAATTGGCGCGATTTTGTGTGATGCTTCACCGCAAGTAGAGCTGGCAATGCAAAATTACGGTAAGTATCTCGGCACTGCATTCCAATTAATTGATGATGTGATGGATTACACCGCCGACGGTGAAGAGATGGGTAAAAATGTCGGTGATGATCTGGCCGAAGGCAAACCGACGCTGCCACTGCTGTATGCGATGCAGCACGCAGAGCCCGAGCAAGCGGCAATGATCCGTGCCGCGATCGAACAAGCCAATGGTCTATCACGTCTCGAACAAATTTTAGCGGTAATGGAGCAAACTGGCGCTTTGCAATACACCATCAGCAAAGCTCAGCATGAAGCGGACAAAGCGATTGCACAATTGGCGGTGTTACCCGACAGCGAGTATAAGCAAGCGCTGATTGCGCTCGCGCATATGGCGGTCAATCGCAGCAAATAAAGCGTGGTTTATCACATCCAGTCTAGGAGATAAGCTCACGTGACATTGAAATGACGAAGCGCGATTCAATGCTGCTGAGCTGCAGAGTCAAGCACCATCTACATTAAGCTTGCACAAAAAAATACCGCTCATCACGAGCGGTATTTTCAATCAATAAGTTCAATCGACACTGAGTGTTATTTACTTAACGAACTCAACCCCAATTTGAATATCACTGTTGAGCGTCTCCAGCATACCATCTAGCGCCGCTTGCTCATAAGCACTCAATGGGCCGATGTCTAACAGTTGCTCTACGCCATGTTTACCGAGCTTGATCGGTTGAGCAAAGAACGGAGCATACTCGCCCTTACCTTCCACATACGCATACTCAACCACATCAGCTTCACCTTGTAACGCTTTCACTAAGGCCAAACCAAAACGGCATGCCGCCTGCCCCATCGAAAGAGTTGCAGAACCGCCACCCGCTTTGGCTTCTACCACTTCGGTACCAGCATTTTGGATCCGCTTGGTCAGTGCAGCCACTTCTTGCTCCGTCAAATTCATCCCTTCAACTTGTGACAGCAGCGGTAAAATGGTCACACCAGAGTGGCCACCAATCACAGGGACACGCACTTGGCCTGGATCTTTGTTCTGCAAAGCTGCGACAAACGTTTCTGAGCGGATCACATCTAAGGTCGTAATACCAAACAATTTACGCTTGTCATACACACCAGCTTTTTTCAGCACTTCGGCAGCAATCGGCACGGTGGTGTTAACTGGATTGGTGATAATGCCAACACACGCGGTTGGGCACACCACTGCGATTTTTTCGGCCAATGCTCTGACAATCCCGGCATTGACATTAAATAGATCCGCACGATCCATCCCAGGTTTACGCGCCACACCGGCCGAAACCAAAACCACATCTGCTCCGTCGAGCGCTGGAGTAGGATCTTCACCCGCATAACCTTGCACCGTAACAGGCGTCGGGATATGACTCAGATCCGCCGCCACACCCGGCGTAACAGGCGCAATATCGTACAGCGCCAAATCAGAGCCCGCTGGAAGACGATTTTTGAGTAACAGTGCAAGAGCCTGACCAATACCGCCAGCGGCACCAATAACAGCAACTTTCATCGTAAATCTCCTTGAGAGTAATCTCTTATAAGTTTGTAGGGTAATTCGGTATCTGACTATCAAACGCTATAGTAACCACTATCTGATTACAATCACTTAACGTCAGCTTTGCGAGCTCACGCAACACGGCTAAAAGATGTGTCAGCATAGAAGGCGATTATCAGTCAATGTTCAACTTACACAAAGAGTTATCGCCTGATTTAACCCAATATAAAAAATATTTACAGTGACAGAGAGGGCAAATTTAGCGCATCATTTGGTATATCATGCATAGATATGCGAGAATATGCACAAATCGGTCATTTAACTCTATTAAGAAGAATCATGCGTAACGTAGATAAACAAGATAACCTAGTTCGAGCCTTCAAAGCCCTATTAAAAGAAGAACGTTTTGGCTCACAAGGCGATATTGTCGAAGCGCTGAAAAATGAAGGCTTTGAAAATATCAATCAATCCAAAGTATCACGTATGTTAACCAAATTTGGTGCGGTACGTACTCGCAACGCCAAGATGGAGATGGTCTACTGCTTACCCGCTGAACTTGGTGTACCGACGGTGAGCAGCTCACTACGCGAGCTGGTGCTGGATGTCGATTACAACAATGCCTTAGTAGTGATCCGAACGGGCCCTGGCGCTGCACAATTGATCGCACGTTTACTCGATTCATTAGGCAAATCAGAAGGTATTCTTGGCGTGGTCGCTGGTGATGACACCATTTTCATCACCCCAACGATTGATGTTCCGGTGCAAGAGTTATTCCGTTCAGTGTGTGAACTGTTCGAATACGCAGGCTAGCGCACTGCTTACTGAACCGATGATTTTGGTCACCTTTTGCCATGTGACCAAAATCACATCTTAGGAACATTCTCGCTTAGCGATAAGATTCCATAACCACATGAAATAAAACAATTATAACTGCAACTCATGGCCTGTTTTGCTCACCAATAAATACGTTAATCGCCCGCTAATTCTTAACAACAATGTAATTCTCGGTAGTTTTTTTGGTATGCTGCCAGAGCATTAGCACGATTTTGGTCGCATAACGCAAGGTTTCTCAGGCAGGAAAGCTATCGCCATGCGGCACTTGGGGATATATCACCAATCAAGGAAGGGAAATTCATGTCACTCACTCATATCATCAAACTTGGCGCAATCGCTGCCACAGTTATCGGCTCAGGGATCGCCTGCGCACAAGATTTTATTACCATAGGTACAGGTTCAGTCACTGGGGTCTATTACCCAACGGGTGGCGCTATCTGTCGATTGGTCAACAAGGATCGTAAAGATCACAACATTCGTTGTTCGGTAGAGTCTACAGGCGGTTCAATCTACAACGTCAATACTATTCGCTCTGGTGAGTTAGATTTCGGGATTGTTCAATCCGACTGGCAGTATCATGGCTATAACGGTACCAGTGAACTCTCCGAGCAAGGCCCATACAAAAAATTACGCGCGGTATTCTCACTGCACACCGAACCGTTCAATATCATTGCTCGTGCGGATTCTGGCATTGAAAATGTCAAAGATCTGGCCGGTAAACGAGTAAATATTGGTAACCCAGGCTCTGGCGATCGCGCCACCATGCAAGTGGTGATGGATGCCTTTGGATGGACCAATAACAGCTTTAAACTCGCAGCAGAATTGAAAGGTTCTGAGCGCTCACAAGCACTGTGTGATAATAAGATTGATGCCTTTATTTACATGGTTGGTCACCCGAATGGATCGATCAAAGAAGCTGCAACCTCTTGTGGCGCAAAATTAGTACCCGCCACTGGTCCTGAAATCGAAAAAATCGTCGCGAATAACCCTTACTATGCTTACACCGAAGTGCCTGCGGGTATGTACAACGGTACCGATCAAGCAGTGAAAAGTTTTGGGGTTGCCGCTACCTTAGTCACCAGCGAAGATGTCTCTGAAGCGGTGGTGTACAACGTGACCAAAGCGGTGTTTGACAACTTCGATACCTTTATTCGGTTACACCCAGCGTTTGCCAACCTGAAAAAAGAGGACATGGTCACGGCGGGTAACTCGATCCCGCTCCACCCTGGCGCGATTAAATATTACAAAGAAGTTGGGTTGCTGAAGTAATCCTTCAAGGTGGTGGCCGATGGCAATCGAACACCACCTTTTACCGACATAATTTCAATAAAAAAGAGGAGGCTATCGCCTCCTCATTAGCATCACGTTTTGTTTTGGTGCTGCAGCTTTTCGGTACTATACCCAAACAACTTGGAGTTACAGGTAGGCGGCAAGTGAGTGAGTCCCCATGAGCATAGGCAAACTATGTGATTGGGGTGAACAAACGTAGCCAACACCGCTGCAGCTTCAAGTAGCAAGGGGATACATCACCGTGCCGATCATAAGCTTATGGAAGATCAAGAATAAGGATAAGGTGCATGATGCAAACGACAACACCGTCACCAGAGGTGCAACAAATGGTGGCACAAGCCGAAACCGGAGCCAGAGCTCCACGAGGCTTCGCCGGAAAAGTGCTGTGGTTGGTACTACTGAGTTGGTCGCTGTTCCAACTTTGGTACGCGTCACCGCTACCATTTATCTTCAATATTGGCATCCTCAACGATACCCAAGCGCGATCGATTCATTTAACTTTTGCGGTGTTTCTCGCTTTCACTGCCTACCCAGCGATGAAGCACTCACCGCGCGATCATATCCCGTGGATCGATTGGCTGTTAGCGCTAGCCGGCAGTTTCTCCGCCGCTTACATCTATTTGTTTTACAGCCAATTAGCCGGCCGTTCTGGCGCACCAACCTCATGGGATGTACTGGCGGCGGTGGTCGGAATGTTACTGCTGCTGGAAGCCACTCGCCGCGCGTTAGGCCCACCGCTGATGATGGTGGCGGCCCTGTTTTTATGCTACACCTTTTTTGGCCCTTATATGCCGGATGTGGTCGCGCATAAAGGAGCCAGCTTGAATAAAGCGATGTCACATTTATGGCTAACCACCGAAGGGGTATTTGGCGTCGCTCTCGGGGTCTCAACTTCGTTTGTTTTTCTGTTTGTGCTTTTTGGTGCCATGCTCGAACGAGCTGGCGCTGGGGCTTATTTTATTAAAGTCGCATTTTCAATGCTCGGCCATATGCGTGGTGGCCCTGCTAAAGCAGCAGTGGTTGCCTCCGGCCTGTCTGGCTTAGTCTCAGGATCTTCAATTGCCAACGTAGTGACCACAGGCACCTTTACCATTCCATTGATGAAACGCGTTGGATTTCCTGGCAGTAAGGCAGGGGCGGTCGAAGTGGCGGCCTCAACCAATGGCCAGCTCACCCCACCTATCATGGGTGCTGCCGCTTTCTTAATGGTAGAGTATGTCGGTATTTCTTATGTCGAAGTGATCAAAGCCGCCATTCTACCCGCGCTGATCTCCTACATCGCGCTTATTTACATCGTGCACCTCGAAGCATGTAAAGCGCAGATGCAAGGTCTACCACGCCTTCATCAATCCACACTCACCGAAAAACTGCTCGCATTGAGCGCCACGATCCTCGGCTTATGCCTCATTAGCGGCTTAGTTTACTACGGCATTGGCTGGACCAAACAAGCCTTTGGCGCGGCGGCAACACCGCTGCTAGCCATCGTATTGCTCGTCACCTATGTCGGGCTAGTCAAAATCTCTGCGCCTTATGCCCAGCAAGGCTTAGCTCTTGATGAGGATTTACAGTTCGTCCCCGATGTCGCTCCCACGCTCAAATCAGGTCTGCATTACTTGTTACCGATTGTAGTTTTAGTGTGGTGCTTAATGGTCGAACGCTTCTCTCCAGGCTTATCGGCATTCTGGGCCAGCATGTTTATGGTGTTCATTCTACTCACCCAGCGTCCACTAATGGCACTATTTAACCGCACCGGTAAGCTAACTGCCGCGGCTAAGCAAGGCATCAGCGATTTATTAGAAAGCTTGGTCTCTGGTGCTCGTAATATGATTGGGATCGGAGTGGCAACCGCGGCGGCGGGTACCGTGGTTGGCGTGGTCACGCTCACCGGGATTGGACTGGTAATGACCGATTTTGTTGAATTTATCTCTGGTGGCAATCTGCTGTTGATGCTGCTTTTTACCGCCGTGATCAGTTTGATTTTAGGTATGGGCCTGCCAACCACCGCCAACTACATCGTGGTTTCAACCTTGATGGCCCCAGTGATTGTGACCTTAGGCGCTGAGCATGGTTTGATCATTCCACTGATCGCCGTACATCTGTTTGTGTTCTATTTCGGGATTTTGGCCGATGATACGCCGCCAGTCGGCTTAGCAGCTTTTGCCGCAGCAGCGATAGCCAAATCCGATCCGATCCGCACTGGTATTCAAGGCTTTACTTACGACATTCGCACCGCAATCCTGCCATTTATGTTTGTGTTTAACACTCAACTACTGCTGATGGGAATCCATAGTTGGTGGCATTTGTTACTGACGATTATCTCCTCGATCACTGCGATGTTGCTGTTTTCCGCCGCGACGCAAGGCTGGTGGCTAACCAAAACCAAATGGTGGGAAGTGATCGCCTTGCTGGTGCTGACCTTTAGTTTCTTCCGCCCTGGCTTCTGGTGGGACATGATCTATCCAGCTCAAGTGATGTATGCCGGTACCAAATTAGAGCAAATTGTCGAGCAAGCACCAGTGGGTCAACCGATACGTCTGGTGGTGGCGGGTGAAAATATTAAAGGTGAATACAGTTCTAAAACCGTGCAACTCCCGTTTGACGATCGCGCAGTTGGCGCACCGCAGCGGATCGCCTCAATGGGACTGACTCTGATTAACCAGAAAAATCGCATGCTGGTAGAAATGGTCGAATTTGGCAGTCCAGCGGAAGCGGCAGGCATCGACTTTGATTGGGAAATTCGCTCAGTGGTGGTCGCCAGTGATCGCCCAATGAAAGAGTGGGTCTTTATTCCAGCACTATTACTGACAATGCTGCTCGCATGGAATCAAAAACGGCGGCTAAAGCGGCAGGATCAGCAGCAATATGCCTGAATCTGATCACCTAACCAGCTAATTCATTAGCGCAGCCCGATCTTGGCAGCCAAAGCGACCAAGATCGGCCATAAACCATAGAGAGTGCCATGTATAAACATATTCTTGTACCAGTGGATTTGAATGAACAAGGCTTTGCCGATAAAGCGCTGCAACTTGCTCTTTGGCACGCTAAACATGCTAATGCCGAACTGCACTTACTCAACGTATTACCTGGCATTCATATGTCGATGGTGGCAACCTATTTTCCCAAAGATGCCGCAGCACAGATGAAGCATGATGTGTATAACCAACTCAAAGCGTTTGCTGAACAGCATATTGAGCCGTCACAGCATTACCAGCTGCATATCGCGGAAGGAAAACCTTACACCACTATTCTCGATTACGCTGAGCGTTTAGGCGTGGATCTGATTGTCATGCCAAGCCACAAGCGCTCACGAATTGATAAAGTCATGCTCGGATCCGTAGCGAGCAAAGTGGTTGAGCACTCCCCCGTCAATGTGTTGGTCGTCAAGCCACAAGGTTAAATCACACCGAATGTCACGGCTTAATCAAGGCGCAATATGCGCCTTTTTTATTGATCAAAACCTATCAGATTGATTGGTTTTTCCACCTTGAATTAATGAGAATAGTTATCAATAATTATTACATCACTCAGCATCAGGTGGATGAGATTATGAAAAAGACCTTAAGTTTTGCCGCCATACATTTTACCATCGCATTTACGGTCGCCTATCTACTGACCGGTGATGTGCTACTGGGTAGCTTAATTGCAATGTTAGAGCCGATGGTCAATACCGTTGCCTTCTATTTCCACGAAAAAACTTGGTTAAACTCGGTCACTTTACAGCGCTTTGCAGCCGATACCCGCATCAAAACCATCAGCTTTGCAGCTATTCACTTTACGGTTGCATTTGGGGTAGCTTATTTATTGACCGGCAGTTGGTTGGTGGGTGGAGTGATGGCGATGATTGAGCCTAGCATCAATACTTGTGCCTATTACTTGCACGAAAAAGTTTGGCAAACTAAACATGCTCGGCATCTAGGCTGCTCGCATTAAATCACACGAACAGGTTTTATACTCAAACAACTTGGAGTTGCAGGTAGGCGGCAAGTGAGTGCTCATGAGCATAGGCAAACTATGTGACTATGTGATTGGGGTGAACGAACCTAACCAACACCATTGCAGCTTCAAGTAGGAAGGGGATATCCGGCTATCGGGTTGATAGCCTTAATCGAGAGGCAAACGTGCGTCGTTATAACGGAAAATGGCTCACACAATGCGCTTCACTTAGCGCCAGTTGAAAATGCTGGGTTTGCCCATCGAGCTGCACGGAGATCGAATACAGATCTTGTGCATTAGGCTGAGCTTGATCATAAATTTTCGGTGCATCGACTTGAAATAGTACGCTGGCATGATTGCTACGCATATCAATTGGCACTTGATAAGTGCGCCCATCAAATTTAACTGCCGCTGCCACCAGCCCTGAGGCATAAGTGGTAAAAAACAGGTTAACCAACAACTCACAGCCGCCATGATGCCAAACTTGTTCAGTCGAAACATGGGTTAGGCGCAAATGACGCAAACCTTGTAAGTAAGGCGCTTGCCAGATCCCAACACGCGGATCATGAACTAAGGGCTGATGCTCAACAAAGCTGGCTGGCTGATCCAAACGACATTGCGCCGCAACCGGTTCATCCAACAACGACTCATCATCGGCGTGTAAAAACAAAATTTCAAATCGGTTACGCCCCAACTGTAACCATTGGCGAATCTCTTTACGATATACCGCTTGTGAGCCGTCACAGTCAAACAGTGCAACGCCGTTCAGACGAACCTCGGCATAGTGTTCAATCCCAGCTAATACCACATCAATCGCCACAAAGCTCAGTAGCGCCTCATCAACCTCAATATCATGCATCAAATGCCACTCTTGCCGAACGATCTCGGTCTCGCTGCAGGTAGCGGGTAACACAAGACTTAACGGAGCAGGAAACGTAATATCATCTTGGGGGATAGAGAGATCCGTCAGTGGGGAAAGTTGCCAAGGGCCGGCGAGAGAGAATTGCATAGCGTTCCAATTGCGGTTGATTTGCTTGTATTATACCCGAAGTTTAATCGATTGCCGCGCCGATGTAGCACAGCCATTACCGCCCACAGCAAGCTATCTCAGTCAAAAAAATACCAGCCATGCGGCTGGTATCAGTGATTTGAAACTTAATTCTCATCATCTTCATCTTGGTCTTCATCACCAAACAGAGCGTCTTCGCCCTCGTAGTAGGTGCCCCAACCGTCGTAAATAATATCGAACTTCTCGGCGAGATTAACCAGTTTGGCCACTTGTTCATCGATAAGATTCGCATCCAACGCCGTTTGCATCATGGCATCAAAACACAGCAATTTATTGCCATCTTCATCTTCGGTTTCTTCCGCTTCAACCACTTCGAAGCCCATTTTGAACGCTTCTACTGCCGCTTGCTCTAGCTTATCGAACTCTTCGGCAAACAGATGGTGCTCGATCTCATATAAGGCATCTGGATCACTGCCATCTTCAAGCAGCGCTTGAATAATATCGCGCGTCTCTTCCTTTTGAATCTCGATTAACTCTTCTACCGATAAATAATCATCTTGGTGAGACATAATGTGCTCCAGATAGTAAAAAGGATCAAAAATTTGTGCGGCGCACTATCGCATGGATTGATGCGAATTTCTAGCCGCATTTATCCGCAAACCCCATGAAGTTGCAGATGAACAACAAGTAAATAAGCCTAGATAAACAATGTGATTAGGGCCAGATCACCTAGCCCACACCAACACTACTTCAAGGTGAACGGTTATCGTAAAAGCTATTCGGTACCACCCACCGTCAATGAATCCAATTTAAGCGTCGGTTGACCAACCCCGACCGGCACACTTTGCCCAGCTTTGCCGCACACACCAACCCCGCGATCAAGGGCAAGATCATTACCCACCATCGACACCTGTTGCATCGCTTCAATGCCGGAACCAATTAACGTGGCTCCTTTGATTGGACGGGTAATTTTGCCATTTTCAATCAAGTAAGCTTCCGATGCCGAAAACACGAACTTACCGGAGGTGATATCCACCTGCCCACCACCAAAGTTCGGTGCATAAATGCCTTTTTTGACCGAGGCGATGATCTCTTCTGGCGTGTGCTGACCGGGCAGCATGTAAGTATTGGTCATACGTGGCATCGGCAAATGCGCGTAAGACTCACGACGACCATTCCCCGTAGGGGCAACGCCCATCAAGCGCGCATTGAGCTTATCTTGGAGATACCCTTGCAAAATACCGTTTTTGATCAACACATTATATTGCCCACTCACCCCTTCATCATCGACATTGAGTGAGCCGCGCAGATCTTTGAGCGTGCCATCATCGACAATAGTACATAGATCAGAGGTGACTTTTTGCCCAACTTTGCCCGCAAAAACTGACGAGCCTTTACGGTTGAAATCACCTTCTAGTCCGTGACCGACCGCTTCATGCAGCAGCACCCCCGGCCAACCGGAGCCTAATACGACCGGCATAGTGCCAGCAGGAGCCGCCACCGCTTCAAGATTGACCAACGCTTGGCGGATCGCTTCATCGGCAAAAGCAAACGCAATGGATTTTCCCGCTTGCTGTGATAAGAAATAGTCGTAACCAAAACGGCCACCACCACCAGCGCTACCACGCTCACGGCGATCGCCTTTTTGCGCCAACACACTAATCGATAAGCGCACCAAGGGGCGAATATCGCCAGCGTAAGTACCATCGGTCGCAGCAACCAGCATCTGCTCATGTACACCACTTAAGCTAATCGACACTTCAGTGATCAACGGCTCTTTGCTGCGAATATAAGCATCAAGCTGTTGTAGCAATTCGGTTTTTTGCTGCTTATGCCAGCTTTCCAGCGGATTCTCTGCCTGATAGAACTGCGGATTTGGCCCACGTTTGAACGCTTGGACCGTTAAATTCTGCCCTTGCTGAGCAATACCGCGCGCCGCAATCGCGCTCTGTTTCAGTCCTTCTAACTGAATTTGATCCGCATAAGCAAAACCGGTTTTTTCACCACTGACGGCACGCACCCCAACGCCACAATCAATATTGAATGAGCCATCTTTAATAATGCTGTCTTCCAGCACCAGCGATTCATGCCAGCTGGATTGAAAATAGATATCCGCATAATCAATCTGGCGAGTCGCAATACTGGACAGCGTAGCGGCAATATCTTGTTCACTCAGCCCAGCAGGGGTGAGCAGTGCCGTTTCAATTTGGTTGATCGTCATCAGTGTTCTCTATTAATTGATGGGTAAAACGCGTGTGCTGAGTGATCGGCATCGTGCATCTTACAGAATCGAGTGTCGCGAGATCGAACTCTACCACTTTACTGTGTGCCGCAGCACCTAAATCAGCAATCACTTCACCCCATGGACTAATCACCATCGAATGACCCCAGGTTTCTCGCCCACAAGGGTGGCGGCCGGTCTGCCCCACTGCGATTACCCAACATTGATTTTCAATCGCTCGGGCGCGCAGCAACACTTGCCAATGCGCTTGACCGGTCACCGCGGTGAAAGCCGCAGGAACCAATAAAACCTGCGCCCCTTGACGACGTAACTCGTGGTACAAGTGCGGAAACCGCACATCATAACAAATTGATAAGCCCAGTTGACCAAATGGCGTTGGCGCGACCACCACTTGTTGCCCCGGGGTAAAGGTTTCAGATTCACGATAACGCTGGTGATCATCGGCAACATCCACATCAAACATATGCAGTTTGTCGTAAACCGCCACGCATTCACCTTGTGCATTCCACAGCAGACAACTGGTGGTAACCCCGTTGGCACGGCGAATTGGCATACTGCCGATCAGCAGCCATACCTCATACTGTTTCGCTAAAGCGGCTACAGCCTGCTGGATTGGGCCATTGCCTAGCGGTTCGGCTTGCTGATGATATTGCTCACGCCGACCAAACAGCAGTGCATTTTCCGGGGTCACTATCCACTGTGCACCTTGTCTGGCCAGCCGTTCAACCTGCTGGTGCAGATAACCCAGATTATCACTGACCTCTGATCCTGAGGTCATTTGAACCAGACCAACCCGTTGCATAAATTTTCCTATTTCGCCAAGTTACGTAGCGTTTCTGGCAACTTAAATTCACCTTTACTACGCGAAAGCTCTTTCACGGTCGGTGAATCGAGCGGCCCTTGTACTTGATAATTGACCTGAGTAAACACTTCCACTACGGGTGAAATCACTGTAGTAATGGCCAGCACATACAGCGCAGTTTGTGGTGTTACCGCAAAAGCGGTCAGCACTGGGATCCCGGAGGTAATATCCGGCACGAAGTTAACTTCAGCATCTACCGTACGGGAGTTAAGATCGGCCAAGCCTTTGATCTTCATCTCTCCCGCCGTAGCATCCATTTTAATGTTATTGGTGACAAATACCCCTTGTGCAATGTCACCGCTGCCGGTTATCGAATTAAACGCCATCCCTTTATCAAATACATCGCTAAAATCGAGCTGCATTTTGCGTAAAATCGAATCTAGGCTAAATAACCCCAGCAATCTTGCCGCGCCACCGACATCGGAAATCACCCCTTTACCAAGCTTAGTCTCTACTTTGCCCTGTAGGGTATGGATCTGCATTGACCACGGTGCACCATCCCATTGGGTGTTGGCCTTGATCTCAAACGGGGCACGTTGGATCCCGGAGTTAATACCAAACCGCGCCATCAGATCGCTGTTGTTATCCCCTTGCATATCCAAATTCATTTGCGTATGACTGGTTTTTTCGGTCAGTGTCCAAGTACCATTCACGTGCAATTGGTTAGCCCCACTGGTGAAGTCAATACTCTTCCACAGCAGCGTATCCCCTTGGCGCTGAAAATCGACACTGGCTTGACCAATTTTATAGCCCTGCAACCAAAAATCCTTGATGGTCAGGGTCAAGTTCGGCATCAGTTGATGGAACTGGCGGTCAAAATCTGAGATCAGCGGTAACTTCTGCCGTTCAACATCAACCAGCAGCCGCTCTTTATCGAACTCCAATTGAGGTAAAAACAGGTGTAAGCGCTCCAAGGCAACCGTTAAATCGTAGGGTTCAAGGTAGTTGGCTTGACCTTTGATCTCTTGGCTATCGAGCACAAGCAGCCAGCCAAGATCTTTACGCCGCGCATTGAAATCAACATCATGCCACTCTAAACCCGCAAGGGTCAGATCGCTGACCGATGCTTCAATTCGTTCTGGCATCGGTATGGTTGGGGTATTTAAGCTGGCCAGCTTAGATGGTGCCGTTTTCACTGCAGACTGTTCGCTGAGAATGGCTAACCACTTATCAAGATTAAAACTTTGACTGCGCAGTTGAACATGGTGTCCTACCACTGGGCTGATTTTAAAACTCCCTTGGCCCAGCACTAAATTGGTCGCTTTTAACTCTGGAACCGCTGGGGTCAAGTCAATTTCTGCCTGATATTTTGCTTGGGGTAATTGCAGCCTTGCCGATACCATTTCTTGGTTACCAGAGGCTTGCAATAACGCTTGCCCCTTAGCCTTGAGCGCTTTGTTGAGTGGAAATGGGTAGCGACTTTCTAACCGTCTCAGATCCGCTTTGCCATCCAGTTGATAGGTAAAGCCCACATCATTAAGCTGAATATCGACACTAGCCTGCCAAGGCGCATGGCCTTTAATTCGGCTCAACCACTGTTCGCCAACCAACGGGCGCAGCGGTTTAACTTCCCAATCACCGAGCAGATCAATATTGACTGCATAACCGCGTTTAGCCTCTTCCCCTTTAAAATCAATCGATACTGGTTGATTGAGTAAGCGCGCTTGCAGACCCGCAGCACTGACTCGGTCATTATCAAATTCAATTTTTCCAGAGACCGCTTCTAAGCTCATGGGTGGAGTCTCAATATCCACCGCATTATCGGCTAGCTCAGCAAAGCCCCAAGCTCGCGGCTCAGCTCCGCTATGAAACGGAATATTGAGCTGAAATTGCGATCGCACCGGACCTTTGACCTGAATCGTGGTCAATGCTGCCCCCACCGAATCCACTAAAGGGGTCGCCATCATATAATCGCGGATCGCATTACCTTGTTTGGCACTGGCAATCGCTTCAATTTCGATGTGTCCGAATTCGGCCAACTCTGGGATCCGACCGGTGACCCGCTCAGCGCTCACCTCCATCAAGGTCGCCGCGCGCGAGTCCAAATGCATCGCTGCATTTTCAAACAGCAAATCCAGCTGCAAATCGGTGATCGCAGGCCAAGCGGTATCAAAGGCAAATTTGGCCTGTTTTAAACCGACCCACGCCTGAAAAATACCGTTATTCTTTTGATAAGGAAATTGGTCGAGCGCACCATACCACACCAGTTTTGCCGTATTGACCCGCCCCGCTTGAATCGCACTTGAGAGATAATCGGTCAGTGATTGACCAAGTGCCAAGGTCGGCAGATAACGCCAAGTTTCGCCAGCATTGAACAGATCCGCTTCAAGGTAGAAAGAGAGAAATGGGCTTGCCTGGTTTGGAAAATCGAGGCGAAACTCACCAATTGCCTGCAAATCTGGAGTGGCCACGGTAACTTTATCCGCCCACAGCGACCAACCGTGTTGCCCCTGCTGCCAAACAATATCCACCTCACCTTGGCGAATATTGAGTGGCGCTTGAAAAACTTCGCCATACTCTAGAACATCATCGACCAAAGTGGCCTGTACTCGTGCCTCACTCAGCGAGCCTTGGATCTGTGCTTGCAGGAAATTCACTTGCGGCAGTAAATCCCACTGCGCCATACCACCATCACTAAGCGTCGCGGAATAGCGTAACGACTCCAAGGTTTGGCGTTTAGCAATTCGCACATCTTCCAACACGCCTTTGGGTTGTAGCGTCGCTAACCAGTGGTTGAGTGTGGTCGATTCAGGGATCAGTTTAGCCAGCGGTAATAAGCTCTCAATATTAAGCTGCGAGAGATTGAGCCGCCACTGCTGTGGCTGCCAATCGAGCGCCATATCCATCACTGGCCACGGTTGATCGTCACTGCGCAAGCGTAGTGAGTGGGCATTCACTTGCCAACCCGATTCGCTCGGAGTTAATTGCACAATGCCTGATTCAAGCAGCAGTTCATGTTGCTGCTCGCCGTTGTGCCATAGTAATTGGGAAGGTTTCAGTTCCAGATAGCCATCGACAGGACGACTGCGCTCTAAACTTGCCCACGCATGAAAGCTAAGCTGACCTTTTTGAATCCCAGTTTGATCTTTCAGATAGCGAGTCAACCAAGGCAACACGCGGACTTTATCGGCACTGGCATAGAAATCGCCGGAAATATCACGCAGTGAACCGTGATCGATAAAATTAGCACTCACTAACAAGGAGTTAATGTTAGTGCCAGCAATGCTGACTTCACCTTCGGCAAAATGACGCTGGCCACTATTTTGCCAACGCAATTTTTCAATATCCAACTGACGCAAATCGCCAGCGAAGGTACGATAGAGAATCGCTGAATTTTTGAGAGTGAAATCATCCAATTGACGCAGTAATAAATCATCCAACTGCTGAATTCCACGCCCTTGCGCTGACTGTTCAGGATTGGCATTTTGCTGTAACGCGAGCCAATCAATCGCCCGCAGATCAAGCACCATACCATTGATGGTGAGTTCAGCAATCACTGGCTGACGCTGCCACAGCGATTGCCATAGATCGAATTCAAGCTCAATACTGCTCGCATTGAGCTGAATATCATTACTATCCGGCCAGTGGACTTGTAGGGTTTGCAGAGATAGCGAAGGATGAGTGTTACGCCAGTAACCCTGTACATCAGCAATTGCCAGTTGTACTGACGAGTTTTGGTTCAACCAATCTTGGATCTCAGCTTGAAAACGGTTCATCTGCGGCAAGCAAATACGCAGCGCAGTGACCGCCAAAGCGAGCACAATCAGCAGGCTGACCAGCAGCCACATAAAAATCCGCCCAAAGCGGGTTACTGTCGAAATCACCCGATGCCCTACATCATCACTACGTCAAACTGTTCTTGACTGTAGAGCGGCTCGGCTTGGATCCGCACCGCCTTACCAATAAACACTTCCAATTCGGCCAATGCGTGTGACTCTTCACCTTGCAAGGTTTCCGCCACTGCCGGCGATGCATAAACCACAAATTGATCAGCATCGTAAGCGCGGTTGACGCGGGTAATTTCACGCAGAACCTCAAAGCACACCGTTTCCACTGTTTTAACACTGCCACGCCCTTCACAGGTTGGACAGCCAGAACAAAGCACATGCTCAATACTTTCTCGGGTTCTTTTGCGCGTCATCTCCACCAACCCAAGCTGAGTAAAGCCATTGATGTTGGTTTTCACCCGATCTTTGATCAGTGCGGCTTCTAAAGAAGTTAGTACTCGCTTACGGTGCTCATCCGACGCCATATCAATAAAGTCGATAATGATGATGCCACCTAGATTGCGCAAACGCAGTTGCCGAGCAATCGCCTGAGTCGCTTCAACATTGGTGTTAAAAATCGTCTCTTCTAAATTGCGCCGCCCAACAAACGCTCCGGTGTTGATATCAATCGTGGTCATCGCCTCAGTTTGATCAATGATCAGATAACCGCCAGATTTGAGTTCGACTTTACGTTCAAGGGAACGTTGGATCTCATTTTCGGTATCGTACATATCAAAAATCGGCTTATCGCCATGATAAAGATCGAGCTTAGCGGTCAGCTCTGGCACGTATTCCGAAGTAAACTCTTTGAGATTTTCGAACTCTTGCCGCGAATCCACCAAAATTTTGGTAATTTCGGTGCCGACAAAATCGCGTAAGATACGCTGTGCCAAGCCGAGTTCGCCATACAACATTGAACGGTTTTTGTATTTACCACGTCGTTCAATGACTTTTGACCACAAACGCTTAAGAAATACCGCATCCTGAGTCAGCTCTTTTTCGTTCGCACCTTCAGCGGCAGTACGAATAATGAATCCACCATGCTCATCACAATAGTGGGAAACAATTTTCTTTAAACGTTCACGCTCAACTTCGCTTTCAATGCGCTGCGAAACACCAACATGACTGGCTCCCGGCATAAACACTAGGTAACGAGAAGGTAGGGTAATATCGGTGGTTAAACGTGCGCCTTTAGTGCCGAGCGGATCTTTCACCACTTGGACGACGATATCTTGACCTTGGCGCACTAACTCAGAAATATCACGTACTTGAAACTGTTGCTTCTCACTTTCCGCGACACATTCGGTGTGCGGAACGATATCTGAGGCGTGTAAAAATGCCGCTTTATCCAGACCAATATCAACAAATGCCGCTTGCATACCCGGTAGTACCCGGCTGACTTTGCCTTTGTAAATATTGCCGACCAGGCCGCGTTTCGCTTCACGTTCAATATGAATTTCCTGAAGGAGTCCTCCTTCAATCATCGCCACGCGCGTTTCACTCGGGGTGATGTTTAACAGCAACTCTGCACTCATGAGCGCACCTCAATGATTAATATGATTAGAATTTGTGCAGAAGCTGGTCAGTTTCGTAGAGTGGCAATCCCACTACCGCGTGGTAATTGCCTTCAATCCTAGTAACAAATCGTCCACCCAATCCCTGGATACCGTAACTGCCAGCTTTATCGCAGGGCTCACCACTTTGCCAATAAGCTTGTATTTCTGGTTCTGACAAAGTTTTAAACCACACATTAGTGATGACCACCACCGAATGGGTGACACCATTTTGCGCTACGCTCACCGCGGTCAATACCTGGTGTTGACTGCCCGAGAGTAGCCGTAACATACGTTGCGCATCGGCGAAATCACGTGGTTTTTCGAGCACTTGGTGATCTTTAACCACTATCGTATCAGCACCGATCACCAATGCTCCCGCTTCCACCAACGCCGCACCAGCTAATGCTTTATCGCGTGATAGCCGCTCAACATACTGGGCTGGCGACTCTGCTGCGCTACGTATTTCTTCGACATCAGGCTGCACAATCTCAAACTGATAGCCTATCTGGGCTAACAATTCACGCCGCCTTGGCGAAGCCGAGGCTAGAACTAATTTTGAACTTATCATTTAACATGCCAATGGCGTCGAACCCGGCGCAGTAATAAAAACATCCACGGCCAAAGTATACAGGCGACAACACTACTCCACAGTGATAAGGGGTTGAATGTCACGTCTTGGATCATATATTCGCCACAAAAAATCAACATTTCCAAGCCGGCCGATAGTAAGCCAATCACTATCGCTTGTTGCCAAAGTGCCATATTACGCAGCACTAAAAAGTTCATCGCCACCAGATAGATGATGATCGCCATCATCATGCCACGGATCCCTAATGTTGAACCGAGCAGCAGATCCCACAGTAATCCAATCACCAAAGCACTACCCACATTAACTCGGTACGGTAGTGCCAGCACCCAGTAACAGCACACCAGTAGCAACCAAGGCGGACGAAATAGGTCTAACATTCCCGGCCATGGTATGGTTTGTAAAATCAGCGCTAATAAAAATGAGATAACGATGACCATGCGGCCTTTAATATCACTGCTGATCATGGCTCTCTTCCTCTAATAACTGCGGATCAGCCTGCATGACTTTCTGCAAACGATCTTCGTTTGGCCAGATGAGTAGCAAATAACGTAAGCGATCAAAATCCACCACTGGCTTAGCTTTGATCGAAGCAAATTCGCGGCGAGTATCTTTATCGACTTGCGAGACAATCGCTACCGGATACCCTTCTGGATAAACCCCACCCAAACCGGAGGTAACCAGCATATCACCAACTTCAATATCGGTACTGGTCGCAATATGCTCCAGTTGGATCTGATCGATTTGTCCGTTACCCGAAGCGATCACTCGAATATCATTGCGAATATTCTGCACTGGGATCGCGGTATTCGGATCGATCAGCAACAAGACTCGGCTATTATGTGCGGCGACAAACGTGACCTGACCGACAATGCCTTTTTCGTTGATGATCGGCTGACCTTCATATACCCCGTCGGCGCGACCTTTATCGATCACCACTTGATAACGATAAGGCGTGGTATCGACCGCCATCACTTCCGCCACCACTTTTTTTTCATCACGTGAAAATGATGAGCCAAGCAACTTGCGTAACCGTTGGTTCTCTTCTTTGTACTGTTCCAGCAGCAACAAATCACTTTTTAGGGTCAACACTTCTCGTTTCAAACGTTGGCTATTTTCCCGTAACAACTGATGCGAGCTGACACTATCATAAAAATCATCAAACAGTACCCGCGGTAAATCCGCGGCATACTGGATCGGTGCAACTAGACTATTGAGCAGAAAGCGCACATGAGAGAATGCACCTAAACGACTATCAGCCAGCATAAGGCTGGCTGATAGCATAACTGCAAAAAATAGCCGCAGCTGCAGAGAGGGTCCTCGACCAAAGATAGGCTTCATGCAATAACCGTCCTAGCGCTGAGCAAAGTGCCATGCAGTGGGCACGACACTATGGTTTATTCTTCGCTAAACAGATCGCCACCGTGCATGTCGATCATTTCTAAAGCTTTACCACCACCACGAGCAACGCAAGTCAGTGGATCATCGGCAATCACTACGGGAATGCCAGTTTCTTCCATCAGCAAACGATCGAGATCTTTTAGTAGCGCACCACCACCGGTCAGCACCATGCCATTTTCAGAAATGTCAGAAGCCAACTCAGGGGGACATTGCTCTAACGCCACCATCACCGCAGAGACAATCCCGGTCAGAGGTTCTTGCAGCGCTTCAAGAATTTCATTGGAGTTCAGGGTAAAGCTACGTGGTACACCTTCCGCTAGGTTACGACCACGCACTTCAATTTCTTGCACGTCATCGCCCGGATACGCAGAACCAATCTCGTGTTTGATCTTTTCTGCCGTCGCTTCACCAATCAAGCTACCGTAATTACGGCGCACATAATTAATAATCGCTTCATCAAAGCGATCACCACCGATACGAACTGATGATGAGTACACCACGCCATTCAGCGAGATCACCGCCACTTCCGTGGTACCGCCACCAATATCAATCACCATTGAACCGGTTGGCTCAGAAACACGCAGACCAGCACCAATCGCCGCGGCCATTGGCTCGTCAATTAAGTACACTTCACGCGCACCCGCACCGAGTGCCGATTCACGGATCGCACGACGCTCAACTTGAGTTGAACCACAAGGCACACACACTAAAACTCGTGGGCTTGGTTTCAACACGCTGTTGTCATGTACTTGACGAATAAAATGCTGCAGCATTTTTTCAGTGACATAGAAATCAGCAATCACACCATCTTTCATTGGTCGAATGGCTGAGATATTGCCAGGAGTTCGACCGAGCATTTGCTTGGCAGCATGCCCAACAGCAGCAACGGTTTTACCGCCTCGGCCTTTGTCTTGACGGATAGCAACGACAGAAGGTTCATCAAGAACAATCCCCTGTCCTTTAACATAAATAAGTGTATTGGCGGTGCCTAAATCGATCGATAGGTCGTTAGAAAACATGCCACGAAGTTTTTTGAACATATTCTTCGTTCGTCCTGCAAGAAATGAGAAGATAAAAATTGCACTAAATGTACCAACGCCTTGCCATCACAGCAAGGCGTTGATCCATAAACATGGAGTGAAACCCGCAATTTCTAACAGATTCCTAACTGGAGTGAGTAAAAATCACCGATTACTGACCACTCAGTCGTGTTTCACCACGGAAAATGATCTTATCGTTACCGCGATGGATCCCAAATGTCACCACTGCCGATGGATCCTCATCGCCACGCGCAAACCAGTTATACTGTAGCCAAGGTTGGGAAGTGTATTGCGTGCCGCAGTTGACTCCCTCTTCTCCCACCTGAGGAGAGCGCTTGTTATCCTCAAGGTTAGTTTGATCATTATCCAGACGCAGCCAAAAACGAATTTGTTCGCGTAACCCTTGAGTATCTTCGGTGGCATGAGGTTCTGCCACTAGCTGCTTACTCTGCCCTTGCGAAACCTTATTCCATGGTTCCGTATCGGAGCCGCTCAGTTTGGCATTTGACGGGCTACTGGGTGACGGCCACAGCGTTTGTTTACAGATGTAATTATCAAGCGTGGCGTAAACCGATCCAGAATCAGCGTGATTAGTGGTAAATCGACTGCCCTGCCAATATTCGACCCGTAATGGAATCGTAATCCGACTCACCGAGGTACCGCCCACATCATCCATCACCATCCGCCCATAGCGAATATCGGGCTGACTTGCAAAGCTTTTGCCCGTATCAATCAGCGTGCCTGATGCTTTGAGATCCAAATCTGGATCGATAAAATCTACCCAGTCCACTTTGATTTTGCTGTCAACTTTATCCAAAACACGTAGGCCAAAGCCGTTTTGGTATGGACCATCGACGACGGTGGTATAAGGCTCTTCAACCACTTGATCTTTTTTAAAGATAAAATCATTCGTAACAACGAGTCTTGCCCCTGACCATTGACCATCGCCAGAACCACCCCATAACTGCAATGCATAATCATTGATCCTAGCACCCAGCTCTTCGCCATCACTATCCACCGCTAACAATTTCACATCTGCGATCAATTCATGAGCAAATTGGCTGTAATTACGCGTAGGGTTGCCATCAGTATTCTGAGCTTCCACAACAAAGCGGTAAGGAATAGCTTGATCCATATACACGAAATCATTGTGGTCAGTAGCATAATCCCAATCGTTGCTGATAATTTTCAGCCAAGCCGGATAAAAACGGCCAATATTGCGATAGCCTTGATTCACTTTCATGCCAAGATAGGTGCCATCAATATCCGCATTAACCCGTAAAACACCCACCTCACTCCAGCTTAATCCATTAAATGGCACATTCTCCTTTCCGGCAGTATTAAGCTGTTCAAGGGTACCCTTCAGTTCACCATCATATCCTCGCTCAGGTTGAGCCACTTGATGAGTGAGTTGCACTTTGGTCTCTAACGATGCCATATCAGAAAAAAAGTTTTGTGTGATGAGAGAGTTACAATATTCTGACGTATCAATAGCATTGCCACCGGTTAGCGGATCACTCTTATCGCCGGAATTACTCACCCAGCGCAGCGGTCGAAGATGCAGATCAAATGCCGCACCGGCAGCAGCAAAACCGACACTCTCTTGATCAATGATATCGCCATTCATCTCATGACCACTCGGTGAACAAATTGCCAAGGTCCACGGGCGAGCATAAACCTCAAAGCTACCTTTTAATATCGCTTTACCCTCAATTGGGCAATCATCTACCAACTCTGAGCAATCAAAACTGTCATCTTCCAATGCCACCGTTTTGTGGCCTGAGTCTTCCATCGTCAGTTCACTATTGGCAACCCCTTGAGTAAACACGGGTGTGAAAGTCAGATCTCCCTGCGCCACATCAGATGTCGGCGCAACCCAAGCCGAACTGACTTGCGGCGTGCCACTGTAGTTAACATCCACCACGTCACCGTCATCATTGCAGGCGAGCACTTTCACCTCGACTGCTTGCGGTTTATTGGCAATCACATATTGCTCTTGGGTGGCGAATTTATAGGGTACAAAGTGATAAGTACCGGTCACTGAACCGCTACTCCCTTGCGGGTTAAGCGTGCCGCTAATGGTCAGAGTTTGACTGCCTGAGCCTTGGGCAACACGTAAATCTAGCCACAATTCACCCGCTGAGTTGGGAGTGTAGCGACCATCGCTGCCAGAGCCTTTACCGCTCACTGGGGTTAAATTGGCGTTACTAGGGGTGATATCAATGGAGCCTGCAAAGCTTCCGGTCGGTTGATTATTGCTATCGAGCACCTGAAACTGCAGCCGCTGCGGCTGACAAATTAAGCTGTAATTCACCACAGGAGTCAATTGCAGTTGGTAGTTATTCGGATTCACTTCCGCTTCTGAACAAGCGCTACCTGGATAGTATCTTATTCTACCACTGCCACCCATTTGTATCTGATCGGCAATCACCGAACCAATAATCTCTCCATTTTCTGTTATAGAAATACGTCTACGACTAAAAGCATTGACGCATATATTTGCACTACCTAATATCTCAAAATTAGCCTCAGAACCATTTTTATCATCTAGGGCAAATATTTTTATTCGCTGAATTTCTTTTTTATAGCTTCCAGACAACCTAACTCGATTAGAAACTATTGTCACATCACCTTGATATAAACTTTCATTTTGACCGCTACCATTATTGTAATTGTATATATGATATATGCCGTTAGAAAAATATACCTTACTCGCACTATCAGAAAGTGTATATTGTTTCGCTTTAAAGTTTAGACGACTACGCTTTCCATCTAAAAAAACATTAGCGCTATTGCTAATATTTAACTCCATTAAAAAAATAGTCGCATCAGCATGCACTTTTAAAATAGAGCTATTGGTTACAGTTAAACGTTCAAAGCGATTATGGCCTTTTTCTAAATAAAGTTCAGCATTAGAAAATGTGACATCTTTGACTGTTAAACTATTGGCATAAGAAGTGAGTGATATTTTATCTTGAACTAACCATGAGCTAGTGGATATTTGATTAATCTCATAATTTGAACCCTCAGGAAAAATAACCTTTATTGCATTGCCCAACTCAAGATTTTTTATCTTAAAATCACCGATTGGAAAAGTGACAATACCACTACCTCTAATAGTGATCTTATTATAACTACCAGCAACAATAGGCAGTTCAAACTCACCAATTATGGATGTAAATTCTCTGTCTATAATTGATGAATTAATCATTGTTATATTTTCAACATCATTAAAATCAACATCAAACTTAGGTATCGTATCGAAATTAATAATGTTATCTACTACATCAGTCTCACATCGGTAACCTGGAGGCTTATTTTCCACATAACCAATATGACAAAACTTTTTCCAAGCATCATTATCAGCAATACTGTTTAGTTTAATTTTAATTTGGTCATCCAAATCCTTATCTTCATCATTAAAACCATAAATCCGCGTGTCACCACCTAAGGTTAATATTCCCAGCTCCGCATTACGCCAGGTTTGCACTGGGGTATTAAAGGCTCTTTCTAGTGCTGAGAAATCATCGGCGGCATAAGTCACGGGTAACAACAAAAATAGAATTAACCCACCAATCATCCATTTCATTGACATCCTCACTCCTTCACCACCACTTGTTGTGCTCTTTCAACCTGATGCAGTCCTGAGCCACAGCGAACACGATTTTCGAGTTGAAATAGGCTTTGGTTATCCAGTTCACCTAGCGTTCGACAACTCACCGATACCGAACAGCCGGGATACTCGGCAATCAAGCGATCCATTGTCGTTTGTAGAGTTGCGTTATCGGCACAGTTCGAACTCACCGCCGATGAAGCATTGAGCGGATAAAATTGGGTTAACGCCAACTCATTTAATGAATGGGCGGCAAACCATGCCTGCGTTCCCAGCACATCGCGCGATAAAGCATCCTGATTTGACCACTCAATCCGGCTTAACGCAGCCGCCAGCAAACCCATCACCACAATCACGAAGATCGCCACAATATACAAATTGCCAGCCTGTTTTTTGATATTACGGGACATTAAGTACCTGCACATCCTGTTCAAAATCACTGCGCTCGCCATTTTGCGCAATACCAAGCGATAAATGCACCACGCCACCGCGCTGTAAGGTTGGGTCTGCGTAACTAAATTGACCAGCAACTACACTATCGGCCACTGGTATGCCATTACGAGTCATCATGTTCGTCGTCAAGTTAAGGCAATAGGCCACCACATCACGGTACAGATAGAAACGCTGACCGACCGATTGACTGGCCAGCGGCTTCGCTAAACTGATTTTGGTTGCGCTACCGCTCAGAGTGATCGTCGTATCAGAATCAAATTCGCTGTAATGGGTAGGGTTAATCATCATCTTTAACCCAGTAAAATCCAACCCAGCACTATCGCCAGTGTGGTTGCCAACCACAAATGACAGTTGCTTGCTATCCTTGGCATCTAAATGATAAAAACCGGAATAGACAATCGGATAAAAACTTAAGCACTGCTGCTGGCTGCTGCTTTGGGTAATGGCAAAGCTATTGGGTACCGCATGGCGCAGTTCACGCGTGATTTTTTCTAGCACAAATTTGGCTTGAGTTTGGATTCGCTGGCGAGCGACCGTATCGGCATAACCTCGGCTGCCCAGCTCAACAAAACCGGCGATGCCAAGCACTAAAATCGAACCGATGATGATGGTTAAGATCATTTCAATCAGGGTAAAACCGCGCGTTGGCATCAATAATTCCCTCGATAGGCCACAAAGGCATAACGACCGTAACGATCGGTATCCACCACCAGCTCAATCCGTTTCAGGTCGGTTATCTGGTGGACCGGCGCAAAGGCCTGATCGACATACGAGACATCGATCAACACGGTAAAGTGGCGATAGTTAGCGATAATCTCATCACCGAGAATATTGCTCAGCGGGTAATGCTGTGTTTGCGAGCCGCAGCGGCTCGCATCATCGGCGTACCAGCAGCCGATATAATCATCCACATCATTAAACTCGGCGGGCGAGCCCTCACCGGCATCACGACCAAGCGTTGCGGAACACAACTTAACAGTAGTGGTATTCGGTTTAGTTTCACCACAACGCCACTCGCCGCCATCAAAATCACTCTGCTGATCAAAGCCCCGTGCCAAAATCTGGCTCATCACGCTTTGACCTAAATAGGCGGCACGCATTTGATAATGTGGCGTGGCAGAGCGCTCTATCTGAGGATATAAAAAGCTCACCAACACCAGCATGGCAAAGCCCATGATCACAATCGCGACTATGCTTTCAATCAAGGTAAAGCCGTTGTGGTGTTTCATTGGCACGCCCCTTTGGCGATATAACCTTGCGCGTTAATGCATAACGCGGCCGAGCTGTCTGGTGCACGGAGAGTAATCGTCACTCCCGATGTCGGTGTCGCTGGATCTTGTGGATTGCCGAGCAAATCAAACGCTAAACTTTGATTGATTAAGCTGGGTTGGGTGGTAAAGCTGAGCTGCTCAGCACGCAGCACATCACTGCGCCGCTCGCTACTCGCACCATTGCAGCCCGCGACCGAGCCTAAACAATCACTGCGGATCGCCAAAACATAATGGCCATTGGCCAGTAGTTCACTATCGGCCAGATTGGATTGCATGCGACTGACTTGAATTTGGCGAATAATCGAGATCGCCTGCTCTTGAGCTGTCAACGCCGCAAAGCTGCCCGCGCCAATTAAGCCGCTGGCAGCATAGGCGGAAAGAACCCCGAGCAGGATTATCACCACCAGCAGTTCAATTAAGGTAAAAGCTTTATTACGAGTCATAACGCAAGGCATACTGAAATGAGCGTAAAAATAAAGCCAGCAAAGCTGACTTTATTTTTACGGCTTCAATTAGCAATCATCTGATTGAACTTCAGTTTTAGCTGCTGCACTAACGGTAGCATCACTAGCTTGAGTATATACGACGTAACATTTAGTGGACGGTATACCAGTTAACCCCGCTTCTGATTTAAATGTAGCGTAAAATGCATTACCACTGGTATCCTCAAAAAATGACCAATCACCGTCAGCGCCCAACCCCACTACCGCAGCACCAATCCCCTTTGCAGCAGCAGTTGGGTAACCAAACGCGGTTTTAATACCATCAACATCAACATCATCTGCTGCTGCCAATGTTTCTTTACCTTGGATCGCCGCTTTGCCATACACAATCCCAGCTGCGCCATCAATCGCACCTTTTAAGCCTTGCAGTGATGCCTTACGCGCATCATTTTGTAGGTTTAAGAAACGAGGTGCGGCAGTTACAGCCAAAATACCCAAAATGACAATCACCACCACCAATTCAATCAGGGTGAAACCACTGTGTTTTTTCATTGTTACGCTCTCTCTTTTTAAAGGTGAATATTTCAAGATGAATGCTTAAAGCATTACTGCAAAGTGACGGTCACTCGACCGGTTTTAATTTCATACACAAATTGATGTTGGCTGCCGCGCTCATTTTGCCGGTAAGTACAAGTCACGGCACTGGCATCGGCTAGCGCGGCATATTTATAATTAATACTGTCCGCCACTTGCGCCGAGGTTCCTACTTGCGGCGGGTTTTGCAGCAAATTCTCCATCAAATCAATACAGGCTTGATCGGTAATCGTGGTGGGGTAGCTCGAATTATCGGTATTGAGCCCAAGCGGGTAACCATCACGATAGCCGTCAGTGGCTGAACGGGTTAACCAAAATTCCACCCCATCATAGTTAATCGATGGATATTGGTTGACGGTTGGTCGTGCTTTCGCTTCCCATTGCGCACGTGCCGACAGCACCCCAGTTGCAAAACCACCGGCGACTCCTTCAATGCTGGCTTTTTTCGCTTCATCAGTGACATCGAGAAAACGAGGCAAAGCCGCGACAGCCAGTAACCCGACCACCACAATCACGATTACCAACTCCACTAATGAAAAGCCTTGCTGCATTTTCTGCATATTGTTAACTCACCTATCAACGTATGGCGTACATTATACGCACCTTTCTAAACAATAAGACCTAACAATGTAAGAAAAAACCTACATTAAAAGTTTGATGTCGACCGCAAAGTGACGACCGTTCAACTCGACCTCGATGTACTCTCGTTCACCATATTGATAGTGACATCGATAACCATCGGCTAAATCGATTCCGGTTACTCTCGGCCACTGATTGAGCAAGGTGCGCTGCGGATAGAGCAAGCTCAACACAGCTTCACAATCCACCGTTTGCTCTCGCTTGGGGAAAACCCATCCATGCTGGATAACAATTTGATCCTGTTCAATCGGCAATCTATTCGGCCGGCCTTGCAGCAGCCACTGCTGTTTATAAAGATTGGCCCGTTCAATCATCCGTAAGCGGGTAATGTCGATTGCGGTTTGTGCGGTATCGACCCACACCGCGCGCCAAGCCGCCAACAACGCCGTCAATAAAATCAGCAGCAATAGCCACCAAACCACTAAGCGAGCACGCAGAAGGCCATGCTTCATCAGCGACCTTTGATGGCATCCATCATGCCCCACATCGGTAGGAAGATGCCCAGCGCCAACACCAGCACCATGCCTGCGACCAATACCAACAGGATCGGCTCAATTCTTGCGGTCAAGGTTTTGAGGTCATAATCCACTTCGCGATCATAAAAATCGGAGACTTCCAGCAATAGCTGATCGATGCGGCCTGTCTCTTCACCCACCGTGATCATCTGGATCACTAACGGAGTAAAAATATTCGCGTTAATGGCGGTGGCTGAAATCGCAACTCCGGATTCAATCTGGCTTTTCATCTCCAAGATACGCTGTTCAAGAAACTTATTATCCATCGCCTCAGCCGACAGGGCTAACGACTGGTTGAGTGGCACGCCAGCGGAGAGCATCAGTGAAAAAGTGCGCGCAAAACGCGATAACTGAGCACGATTAACCAGCTCGCCAACAATTGGCATGCGCAGCCGCATGGAATCCCACTTAATTCGTCCCTCACGAGTATTGACCCACCCGCGAAATACCAAAAACAATCCTGCGATAACAGCTAACAACCAGCCCCAATAATTCACAAAAAAATCGGAAGTGGCGATCAAAATTCGCGTCGCAAACGGCAGCTCTGCCCCAAAACGACTAAACATACTGGTAAATTGCGGGATCACTTTCACGTTGAGGATAAACATTGCAATCACCACAAAACTAATCACAAATATCGGATAACGCAGCGCAGTTTTGATCCGCTTACGAGTCTCTACCTCTTGCTCGTAATAGTTTGCCAGTTGCAACAAAGCTTGATCTAATCGGCCGGTATTTTCACCAACCTGGATCATGGACACAAACAGCGGACTGAAGATAGCGGAGTGCAACTGCATCGATGCAGAAAGATTCCGACCATTGGTCAACTCATGGCACACCGATTCCAGCGCCTGCTTAAGCTGTTTATTATGGCAGTGCTGAGTTAAACCATGCATTGAACGCAGCAACGGCACTCCAGCCTTGGTTAAGCTGTACATTTGTCGACAAAACATCACCAATACTTCTAACGGCACCGCTGGTGTCAGCCACACTTGCCAATTGACATTCAAACCACGTTTGGCCGCTTGAGCAGTAATCGAAGTAGGGACGATGCCTTTATTCAGCAATATGTCCGCAGCCAAATCTTCACTGGCAGCTTCCAGCAATCCAGCCGCTTTACTGCCATTGGTATCACGTCCTTGGTAATAGAAAGTCGTCATGCCAGCTCCTACAGATATAGCGGTTCAATCAAGCCTGAAGAGTCACCTTCACCCAGCGACATCACTTCATCCAAGCTGACCGTACCTTGCAGCGCCAATTCCATTGCCGAGGCCAGCAGCGGTTTATAATTGGCATTGCTGCGTGCCGTATGAGAAAACGCCACCGCATCATTGGCGCGTAAGCAATCCATCATCGGCTGATCCAGTTCGAGCATTTCAAATACCCCGATCCGACCGCGATAACCGGTTAAATTACAGTTTTGGCAACCACGACCACGCATAAAGTTAGCATTGACTTGATTAGGGAAGCGGCTCACCAGCCATTGACGATGTGCCTCATCGACCTCATCTGGCCGACTGCAATCTGGGCAAATTCGGCGCACCAAACGCTGAGCAATCACTGCGCGCACCGCACTGGCAACCAAATAACCAGGCGCACCCATATCAAGTAGGCGCAGTGCACTATCGACCGCATCATTGGTGTGTAAGGTACTTAACACTAAGTGGCCAGTTAATGCGGCACGTAAACCTATTTCCACCGTTTCTTGATCGCGCATCTCGCCGACCAAAATAATATCGGGGTCTTGGCGCAGGAAAGTGCGTAATAAGCTTGAGAAATCGAGGTTAATTTTCGGGTTCACCTGCACTTGGTTAACCCGTGCAATGCGATATTCGACCGGATCTTCGGCGGTAATGATTTTTTTGCCCGCGGTGTTCAGCTCACTCAAAGCACCATATAAGGTAGTAGTTTTTCCTGACCCCGTCGGCCCGGTCACCAAAATCATTCCATGCGGTCGCTTAAGCTGTTGACGAAGACGCAGCAACAGATGTGCTGGAATGCCCGATTCTTCTAGCTTACGTACCCCAGCCGATTGATTGAGTAGGCGCATAACCACCGATTCGCCATGTTGGATCGGCATAGTGGACATCCGAATATCGACCGCTTGCCCCTTAACTCGCAGATGAAAGCGTCCATCTTGTGGCAAACGTTTCTCTGAAATATCTAAATTAGCCATCAGCTTTAAGCGCAGCACTAATGCCGAGGCAATATTGACCTCATGCAGCAAGGTTTCATGCAAAATGCCATCAATCCGCTGCCGTAAACGCAGTACATTGGCATCCGGTTCAATATGGATATCTGATGCGCCAACTTGAATCGCATCTTCAAAGAGAGAGTTGATCAGCTTGACCACCGTCACTTCATCGCTATCTGCATCGGTGATTTCAAAATCAAAGCTATCGTTAGTTTGGTGCTCAGCATGTAACTGCTCAGCAAATGACATAATCTCTTTGGTGCGCCGATAAAAACGATCAAACCCCTCAACCAACTGTTTTTCAGGAGCGATCACAAACTCAAAACGATACTCAGGCAATTGGTTGAGCAGTGCTTCTTGCGCAAACAAATCCGCCGGATCGCTCATCGCAATACGCAAAGTGTCACCTTGACGACCGATCACCAGCGCGCGTAAACGGCGCGCATGCACTTCAGGCAGTAGTGGCACCGCATCAATATCAACACTGGCTCGGCTTAAATCAATCACTGGTAAATCGAGTTGCTGCGCCAAAAAGTTCAGCAGTTGGCTTTCGGTTAAAAAACCAAGCGCAATCAAATTATCCCCCAAACGACGTCCAGTGCTTTTTTGCGCACTCAACGCTTGTTCAAGCTGCGCTTCACTGATAATCCCCTCGTCAACCAATAAGTCGCCAAGCCGTTTACGCAGTTTATTAATGGCCACTGGGCATCTCCTCGGCACGACTTAGTTGCTGCAAACGCTGATGAATAAATGTATGAGATTGGCTAGACAGGCCGACTTTATTAAGCGCTTGTTGATAGGCATACTGCGCTGCAGCCCACTGCTGGGTTCGCTCTTGCTGTATCGCTAAACCGAGCCACCAACGCCCATTATTAGGATCTTGTTCGGTCAACTGTTGGTAGCTTTGTAATGCCATGTGATTTTGTTTAGTTTTCTGCGCTAATCCAGCACGCAGGGCTAAATATTCGACCGATGGCTGAGAGGGTAAATAGGCCAACGGCACTAATGCAGCCGCCTCCTGCTTTTCTCTGCTCAGCCACTTGGCCAAGGCTAAACGCAGCATTTCACCATCAGGGTTACGTTCAATGCCCGCTTGCAGCAGATCAAACGCTTTGCGTCCATCGCCTTTGCCATAATACAACGCCGCCAATTTTTGCCGCGTGGTTTCATCATTTGGGGTATAACGCAGCGCTTGTGCATAAGCGTTAACGGCGGCTTGAAAGTCCTGATTCGCTAACGCTTTTTGCGCACGTTGCACCTGTTGTTCGGCCAATTGCTCAGCGGTCAGTGCCACTTGTTGTACGATCATTACCGGTTTGGTTACCACAGCAACTGAAGACGCCTCCACAGTAGGCGGAGGCGGTGCAGTATTCGCGGCCAATTGCACCGAGGGTTGGCTATTCTTCACCTTAGCTGGCGATGTTTGCACCACGTCGAGCGCAGGCAAGGGCTGCGATTCAACTGGTGGCAACAGCTCAGGTGGATTGACTAAACTGGAGTTGGGGACCGGCGCGTTATAAAGAGCCACCACTTGCTGAGTGGTCTTTTGCGTAGGAGAAGGCCTCGCTTGTGGCACTGGCAGATCAAGTGAAGTCGCCATCAGATCTGGAGACTGCCATGAAACTGACCAGCCACCGAGTGCCAAACTAACGCTAAAACCTGCCAGCACCCATAACCAAGCCGGGCGAGCTTTGCGTTGCTCGACCTTGATCCGCTCGATATTATCCAGACCTAACTTGCTATGCTTAACACTTTGCGCCAAGGCTTGATTGACCACACTCATGGTTGACTCCATCCCCACAAGACTGGGGTCTTAAATCTCGGTTTACAACTGTCATAGGTATCATCGATCGCCGCCAATAAATGGTGCCGCTTAACTCTTGGACTTAATTCATACCAAGCCAGTAATAAAGCTTTATGACAAATTTGATTGATCAAGCGCGGAATACCTTGTGATGCATGCCAAACTGCTTTTTTCAGCGCGACACTAAACAGAGAGCAAGGTGCTTGAGCTTTAGTTAAACGACTCTCGATATAAATGATCGTCTCGGCTTGGGTCAATGGTCGCAACTGAACATTAAACGTGATCCGCTGACGAAATTGACGCAAATGGTGCTGAGCCAAACGCGTATCTAGCTCCGGCTGTCCGATCAAAATAATCTGTAATAATTTGGCCTGCTCAGTCTCTAAATTACCAAATAGCCGCAGTGTTTCTAACGCCTCATCCGATAACGCCTGAGCTTCATCAACTAGTGCCACAATCCGTTTCCCCTGCTGGTGTAACTCAATCAAGCGGGTTTGAATTTGCTCAACCATTTGTGCGTTCGGCGACAGCTCCAACTGTAATTCGGCCGCCACCGCTTGCTGCAGCGCAATCGCATCCAGCATTGGATTAGGCAGATAAATCAGTGCCACATCAGCCCCTAAGTGTGTCAGTAACATACGACATACCATGGTTTTGCCCGTACCAACTTCTCCGGTTAACTTAGTGACCCCCTCCCCCATAGTGATCGCAGCACTGAGGACTTGAATTGCTTCAAAATGTGGGGCTAACCCCAAAAACAGCTGCGTATCAGGAGTGAGATGAAACGGAAAACGTTCAAGATTAAAGTGTTTTAAATACATAATGTTACTGGTTATCCGGGAACCATTCCTGTAACAAACTGCGTGAACGTTCTAACTCTTTTTGCCACGTGTTGACCCCAACTACCGTCGGTTTAAGCAAAATCACCAATTCGGTCTTTTGAGTTTGCTTCGAGGTATTACGAAACAGATGACCTAAGCCTGGTACATCACCGAAAAATGGTACTTTTGAAACACGATCTAGAGTGTGTGACTTCATCAAGCCACCGATCACTACCACATCACCGTCTTTCGCACGGATCACCGAGTCCGATTCACGGATCGAACTTTTGGCTAACGGCAATTCAATTTGCTGACTGTTATAGGTAATACGTTTGGTCTGCTGTTCTACTTCAATGACCGCAGGATGGACATGCAGCAACACATTGCCGCTATCATCAATTTGTGGCGTGACATCCAATGAAATACCCGAGAAAAATGGCGTCAAAGTAATATCCGGAGAAGCTTGAGCATTATCACCACTGCCCACCACGCTAGATAAGTCGGTCACGTAATATTCGTCAGTACCGACTTTGATCACCGCTTTTTGGTTATTTGCCGCGGTTACGCGTGGACTAGAAAGTACATTCAAATCACCTTGAGTACCCATAAAGCTGATCACCGCATCAAAACTACCACTAGAGACCACCACATTGGACTGCCCGCCCAGTAAAGTGCCAATAGTATCTAAACCGGGTAGCACCGAAGTGATCGGATTACCATTACTGTCTTGCGTAATCGTACCGCTGCCAATTTGGTAATTGGTGCCATTAGAAGAGAATGCTTTACTCCAGTTGATCCCCTGCTCATAACCATCACTAAGTGTGACTTCCAAAATTTTCGCTTCTAGAATCACTTGGCGCTGCATACGCTGCTGAGCGATACCTAAAAACTCGGTAACTTGACGAATTTCATCAGGATAGGCGCGCAAAGTGATCACTCCAGCCTGTGGATTCGCAATCACCGTTTGTCCGGCTTGACGCCCCAACAACTGACCAACCGCTTGCTCTAGCTGAGGCCAAAAATCACTTTCATTAGTCGTTTCAATTTCAGTGCCGCCACGCGCATCGGTTCGGCTTGAATTTGAGTTTCTTGAATAGCTATCTGAGTTACGACGGTTCGAAGAGTTAGAGTCGGAACTATTGGCGTCGGTATTGGTGATCGTTCCAGTCGTGATCGCAGTGAGTGAGCGGCCAGTACGTTTAAATTGCAGATAATCAACCGGCAGGGTCACGGTACGAAGCCCTGCCGGATAAACTTGGATCACCTTGCCTTGTTTAATCACATCAAAGCCATACAAATCACGCATGACAGCGAGCACTTCATCTAAGGTGACATCACTAAGATTGAGGGTAATTCGCCCGGTGACCGCTGGATGGATCGCGGCGCTGTATTCAGTGCCCTGAATCAAGCTGGTAAAAAAGGCTTTCGCTTCCACTTCTTTGGCTTGGATCCGAAAACGCGATAAGGTTCTCGGAGGCAAAGCGGCGATTGAATCGATATTGGGCATCAGATCCGCTTCGACTGACGCAGGTAATTGGTCAATCTGACGGCTGCTGGTTTCGTTAATAGCTTGGTTTAGTGCTTGCTTCGCTTCAATAGGATCGCGATGTCCCATCGAACATCCCATCAACGAGGTCACCACTGCAGCAAGTACGATTTTACGCATAAGACTTTCTTACCTTATTGTTTTATATCGAGAGCGAAGAGCGCTAATTGCCAAGCCTTCCCTGCTCGGGTTAGTTTGACTTGATTGGGTTGGATGGCCGCTACCCGATAACCATTCAAGACATCCCCTTGAGCTACCACCTGTTGCTCAAGAATTGCGTAGCAACTTTTTCCTTCAGTACAGACAATACTTTGCAGACTTGGTACTCGATAACGCGGTGTTAGTGCATCTCCTTTGCTCGACGTCTGCCAACCAAGTGGTGCAGTGGGATCTTGGCTGGCATAACTCTGACTCACCACGATTAACGCCAATAACATTACATATTTAACCACCAATAAACTCCTCTCGACTCCCCAAGGTATAGACTTCGAGGATCATCCTGGCTTGTGGATAGCGTTCAACTTGATAGTGAAAACGGCGCCAATAATATTTGACTGGCAAAGCTTCCAAAGCTTGTAAATAATCACGGATCGCAAAATAAGATCCGGTCAACTCCATGCGCACCGGATGCAGATAGTAGTCTGATTTGACACTGGGATCGCTAGAACGAACGATCGGTTCAGCTGGTAACGATTCTAAAGCGATCAATTTAAGCGCTTGGCTTTGCCTAAGCACATTATCCAATAAATTCGGCATCTCGGACGGCGCCACCATAGCGGTCATTTGCTCGGCAAGTTGCAAAGCCAGATCTTGACTTTGCCGCGTCAGCTGGGCTAATTCCAGATCCAAATTGTGATCTGGATTACGCGCCAATTTGGCTTGCAGTATCGTCATTTCATTTTGCAGTTGCTGGTTATTGGTGAGCAAATTTTGCATCTGCAATTGGTGTGCTTGTCCCTGCTTTAAAGCCGGTTCAATCAATCCAATCAGCCATACCACCACCAACAACACCGTACCACATAGCGCGATCAAGCCTTTTTCGCGTAGTGAAAGAGCTGAAAACTGGCGCACCACGGTTTGCCAATAAGACATCATTTACGCTCCCCGCGCTGAGAATTAAGTTCAAAGGTGATGATATCCTGCTCATTGCGGCCAATTTTCAATTGTTCAAAGCTGCGTCCTAACAAGGTTACCTCTTGTTTAAACTGATTGATCCAATTAGGGATCGCCGCAGGATCGCGCGCTAATCCTTGCACATTAAGCTGCACAGCATCCAACACAATCCGGTTTAAAGAGATATCACGCCGAGCCAATTGCGCTAACGAATTTAATACTCTGCTGTAACCAGCTTGCTGGGTCACATCAAATTGCGCCATCGCTTGTTGCACTTGCTGTTGGGCGGTGATTTGTTTTTTGAGCCGTTCAATCGCCGCTAATTTCACCGGCGAAGGAAGATGGGCTGCAGCTTGCTGGCGCAAGGTCACTGCTTGCTCCGTCAACGATTGATTTAGCTGCAACAAGGCTTGTGCTTGTTGGCGAGCTAGCGCATTTTGGTATTCAATACCGGCATAACCAAATAAGCACAGCGTGCTGACCGCCAACCAAACCAGTAATAGGTTGGTTAAGCTAAATTGGTCTCGTTTAGGTTTGAGATGCGATTGATAAAAATTGATCGATTCTTGCGATACATGACGTACATAACGCGCTAACTGCTCGCCGCATAAAGCGGCATCACCTGCCAGCCCCGAAGCCCTAACGCTTAACCTTTCATTCAGTCCTGCGAGTAAGGCTTGGCTATCTTCGCCATCGCAGCACACTTTGAGCTGCTGTAAAGCGCCGCCTTTAAATTGCGCCGACAGATAATCAATCGAGCGTTGTAATTCGAGCGCCAAGCTATCTAATTGCAAAGCGCTGGCCGCGTTATCGGTGACTGGTGCACTAATTCCACGCAAAGTACGCTGGAAGCTGCATTGTCGATCAATAAAAGCATCCAGCTTAAAACTGCCACCTAAGCTTCGATGCAGTAATAAAAAATGGCTAAGCTCGCCACCCGTTAAACCCCAAATGGCTTGCTCGGGAATGATTTTGCCGAGCGTTAAGCCCGCGGCTAGCGCCATGCTTTGTAATTCCAGAATGACACGCTTATTGATCACATAAGCCTGTACTTTACCGCTATCAGGCAATAGATGCGCATCGGCCACCACCTCAGTCACTTTTTCACTGAGCATGTCTTTAAGCAAGAATGGCAATGCCGCAGACCACTCTTCACGAGGTAGATTGGGCTGATCGATTTGATAAGTTTGATAAAGCTGTGAATGAAGCACCAGATGTATTTGCACATCATGAATCGCATGCTGCTGTAAAGTTTGCACTAGCACCGATTGCCAATTTTGCTGGTTTAACGGCTGAGCAGGGATCGGCGGCAGATCATCGGCGGTAAAAAATAAACTTTCTGGCTGTACCATGACGTACAGTTGCTGAGCAGTCGTTTTTGCAGTAAATAATTTTCCTATCCAACCTAATGGGTTGGTCCAGCTTGGTATTTTCATGCTCCAGCCACTGTTATTTGATTCGCCATCGATTACGTTTACTGACGGGAGTCAAAGAGATCGCAGGAGAGCATTTGGCTGGCTCTGTCGATGGAAGCGGCAACATCTGACGCTCTTCATCAAATAGTCGTCCCTGCACACCTTTCACTCCTAACATCTGTAAAGATTGCCACTCCTGTGGTGTTTCAACCCCTACCGCGATCACCTCCGTTTGTGTTCCACTACACACGCCAACCAAACTGCGTATAAACAGTTGATTCTCGTAACGTTGGTCTATTTTTTTAATCAAACTGCGATGCAGTTTAAGATAATTAATTTTTAGCTCTTTGATGTAGTGTGTGCTAACAATGGTTCTGCCCGCTTGCCCAACCACTACCTGACAACCTAACCCAGTTAACATGCGCACAATCGGGCGCATATAATCCAAATGCTTAATTAGGTGCGCTTCAGAAAACTCAAATGAGAGCCGCGAACGCAAAGAAAATGGCATTTGCATCAGTTCATTAGTTATCCAGCGAGCATATCTTCTATTGCTAAATGGAACAACGTGTAAATTAATGGATAGAGGATCACAGTTCTCAGTTTGCTTAATAAAATGCACTACGCTGCATAAAACTGCGCGATCCAACATCGCCTCATAACCGACCGTTTCTAACGCCGAACTAAAACGAGAAGCTTTCAGAATGCCATGTTGTGGATCTTGAATACGGGCAAACAATTCGTAATGCACCAACTCACGTTCGCTATTAGCCGCAGTGAGATAACAGGCCTGACGATATAATAAAATTGCATCAGGCTGCAGCGCTTGCTCAAACAGAGTACGCCACCGCACACTGCCGCGGCTTTCTGGTAACTGCTGCGGTTTTTGAAAACGACTCCATGCATTAACCCCCTGTAATTGGGCACTTTTAAGCGAGGTCTCCATCTCATCAATGATCCGCCCACGCCGCTCCCCTTCATGGTACATGGTCACACCAATATGGAACCAATTGTCTTCACTGAGCGGCTCTGGTGGCACAAGACGCTCGATCAATTTGACGGCTTGAGAAGCAACCTGCGCCACCTCTTTACTCCCTTGATGAGGAATAAACAGCGCGAATACATCATCGTAATAACGAGATAAAATCGCATCTGGGTAGCGCTGTACGATATTAGACAAACACTGACCGACTTCTACGATCAGCTCATCGACTGACAATTTCGAACTATCTTCGCGTGCCGACTCTAGATCGTCGAGCCGCAGCATCATCACTCCACCATGCGCGCCACTCTCTAGCAAAGCGGATTCCAGTTTGCTGTCATACAACACTCGATTCGCGGTGCCGGTTAATTGATCTAAAAAAGTTTGGCTGCGAATGAAAGTATCAAAGCGGCTACGCTCTTGACGAGCATCCTGCAACTCTTCAATCAAGCGGTCGATCGCTTCGCTAGCGGTATAAGGCCATTCTCGAGGATCACCTTTTGCATGCTGCTCAACCCGTCCAGCTAAAATCATTCGCCCACGCTCTTCTAAAAGCTCGGAGCCGAATAGTTGTTCTTTTAACCACTTAACCCCTCGCTGTAGGAACAATATAATCAACAAGATGGCAAGTGAAGTCGACCACATCGCTTGTGGAGAGTCTGCATAACTGAGATAGGGGGGAATAGCCTTAAAATGTGCTACATAAGCGGGGTGGCGTTTGAGTGGCAGCGTAACTAGAGATACACGAGTGCTGTCAATACTGGCGTCTGCATCGTTAAAACGATACACAACCGTGGTTTGAGAACTAAGTTGCATTTCAATAATGCCACTGGCTTGCAGCATCTTCGGCATCCAATGTGGCATAGCGTGTAGCGCATCAGGATCATCCAGCTCTTTATCGACGACCTCAACAATACCCTGCAGATAGTGATTGAGATATTCCTGACCGAGGCGCTGAAAAGATAATATCCCGCCAATAAAAAGGATAAACATGGCGCTGATCACCGTCATGGTCACAAACGCGACGAGCCGAGTACTCAATTTTAATGTCGGTGTATACCTCATTTCGTACTATGTTCCTTGTGCGCTGCAACTGGGAGTCCAGTCCCAAACTATTTATATTACAACCAATTGAGATAACTATATAAAAAAGCCGCGAAATTCGCGGCTTTTTTCGTCAATCACACCCCTAGAATGGGATGTCATCATCAAAATCGATCGGGGGCTCATTATATTGCGGCTGAGCATATTGTTGCGGCGCAGGTTGCTGGATCGGTTGAGACTGTTTAACCGGCTGCTGTGGTTGCCCCCAGTTACCTTGCTGCGCAGGAGGATTCATACCACCTTGGGCTGGCATACCGCCTTGTTGTGCACGGCCACCAAGCATCTGCATGATCCCGTTATAGCCTTGCACCACGATATCGGTAGAGTAACGATCTTGACCATTCTGATCTTGCCATTTACGCGTTTGCAATTGACCTTCAATATAAACTTGAGAGCCTTTACGCAAATATTCACCTGCAACTTCTGCCAATTTTCCATACAGCGTCACACGGTGCCATTCGGTTTTTTCCTTCTGTTCACCGGTCGTTTTATCACGCCAGCTTTCAGAAGTCGCAATGGTAATATTCGCTACCGCGCCACCACTTGGCATATAACGCACTTCAGGATCTTGGCCTAAGTTACCAATCAAAATTACTTTGTTCACGCCACGGCTTGCCATGTTTTGCTCCGTAATCAGGTCATATCTATTGATTTTAAGTAGTCGACAAGGATACCACCGTTTTGTCAGCTGAACCAATCGAATTCCCCGATTATGCTGAGCACAACATTAATCTCCGTTTCACAAATTTCGCTTCTTAAGACCATTTCACCAAAACAACTCACTGACAAACCTATCGATTACTTACGCGATAGAGGTGCTCCGCAAATTACTCTGTTCACATAGCATCAGCACCTTTTTTTGGTCATATTAAGGGCACTATTTCATATCAGTATAGGTAGGTAATCATCATGCAACGAGCCAATTACGCCCGCACTATTTACTTACTCACCCCTCAAGCAAACGATGTACACCCGGATATTCAGGCCGCCATTACTAAACTAGATTTAGCCGTTCCCGTGATTGAGCCACCACGTTTATTGCAAGACTTTCAATCTGATAAGCATAAAATTCTGCTGCTCGACCATCGGCAGAGCGGCCAAATTCGCCAGCAACTTGGACCACTGAAACTCACCAGTCCCTACTTTGAAACGATTTTATTTAACGTAGCTAAGCGCTTAAAAACTGACGAACTACTAACTTTTGGTAACTTGAAGGGGCTGTTTTATGCCAGTGATGAAACTGATTTCATCGCCCATGGGCTAGGTGAAATTATCAATGGTCAAAATTGGTTACCGCGCCATGTGAGTAGTCAATTATTGCACTACTATCGTTATGCATTCCAAACTCATCAAACACAAGCGACCGTCGATCTCACCGCTCGTGAAATTCAAATTCTGCGCAGCTTACAAACTGGTGCATCCAATATGCAAATTGCTGAAAGTTTATTTATCAGTGAGTTCACGGTTAAATCACATTTATATCAAATATTTAAGAAGTTAAATGTCAAAAACCGCGTCAAAGCAATTGCTTGGGTGAACCAAAATATATTGTGATATTTATCTCATTCAATCAGGAATGTGAGGCTCTGCCGAGAGCTATACCCAAACCACTTCGAGTTGCAGGTAGGCGGCAAGTGATTGATTCCTATGAGCATAGACAAACTATGTGATTGGAGTGAACGAACCTAGCCAACACCGCTGCAGCTTCAAGTAGGAAGGGGATACCCAAATATGTGCGGATTAACCACAGTGGACAGTTTGATAGAGTCGGTAATTTGATATTTCGTACCAGTTAGTCTACGCATAATATGTGGCAACAGTAAGACTTTACACACATTTTTGGCACCTATCGCAGCAACGTAATGCAGTGGTGAATAAGAAATGGTAGAGTCGAAATTATTTTTCCTAGCACACCATGGATCGAAATTATGATTAAAAAGTGTCTATTTCCGGCGGCAGGTTACGGGACCCGCTTTCTACCTGCAACTAAGTCAATGCCTAAAGAGATGATGCCAATCGTCAACAAGCCACTGATTGAATATGGGGTTGATGAGGCGATTCAAGCCGGGATCACGGGGATGTGTATTGTGACAGGTCGAGGTAAACAATCGATCATGGATCACTTTGACATGAACTATGAGTTAGAGCATCAGATCCGCGGCACCAATAAAGAAGATCTGCTAATTGATATCCGTCACATCATTGAAAGTGCTAATTTTACCTTCATTCGCCAACGTGAAATGAAAGGCTTAGGGCATGCAATTTTAACCGGTAAAGAGCTGGTGGGTGACGAACCGTTTGCGGTGGTACTGGCTGATGACTTGTGTGTCAATGAACAGCAAGGGGTACTGATGCAGATGGTTGCACTGTACAAGCAGTTCCGCTGCTCGATTGTTGCGGTACAAGAAGTACCCGAAAATGAAACCCACAAATATGGCGTGATCGCTGGCGAAATGATCAAAGATGATCTGTTCCGAGTCGATAATATGGTCGAAAAACCAGAACCGGGTACCGCACCAAGTAATCTGGCGATTATCGGCCGGTATATCTTGACTCCAGATATTTTTGATCTGATCGAACAAACCGAACCCGGTAAAGGCGGCGAGATCCAAATCACTGACGCCCTACTCAAACAAGCGCAATCCGGCTGTGTGTTAGCCTATAAATTTAAAGGTCGACGTTTCGACTGCGGTAGCGTTGAAGGCTATATCGAGGCCACCAACTTCTGCTATGAAAACATGTATAAGCAAAACGCACAAAAAATTGAACTAGCCAAAAAACTGACCCAAAAAGCGCAGTAATTGTAGCAAGTACACCGCGAATATTGTCAGCCTACTCACCGCAATATGAGTAGGCTTTTTTACGATATACATGACTGTTTTTTTATCCAGTATTCACTTGCACTTTGTTCACGCTATGCAATACTTGCTGCACTTCGTGTTAAGCAAAGAGCACACCTAATGGACAAAATCGAAGTACGCGGCGCTCGTACCCATAATCTCAAAAACATCAATCTGACCATTCCTCGCGATAAGCTAATCGTGATCACTGGCCTTTCCGGCTCAGGCAAATCATCTCTCGCGTTTGATACGCTGTATGCCGAAGGCCAACGGCGCTATGTCGAATCGCTTTCCGCTTACGCTCGTCAATTTCTCTCGTTAATGGAAAAGCCAGATGTTGACCACATTGAAGGATTATCGCCCGCGATTTCGATAGAACAAAAGTCCACCTCACACAACCCACGCTCCACCGTCGGTACGATCACTGAAATTTATGACTACTTGCGTCTACTCTATGCACGGGTCGGTGAACCACGCTGCCCTGAACATCAAGTACCACTTAAAGCGCAAACCATCAGCCAAATGGTCGATAAGGTGTTAGAGTTACCGGAAGGCAGCAAAATGATGCTGCTCGCCACCATAGTCAAAGAGCGTAAAGGCGAGCACGTAAAAACCTTAGAAAATCTCGCTGCACAAGGCTTTATTCGTGCGCGGATTGATGGCGAAACCTGTGATCTCACCGATCCCCCCGCGCTGGAATTACACAAAAAACACACCATTGAAGTGATTGTTGATCGCTTTAAAGTGCGTAGTGATCTACAGCAGCGCTTAGCCGAATCATTTGAAACCGCGCTCACTCTGTCTGGGGGCATAGTCGTCATCGCACCAATGGAAGGTGAGGGTGAAGAGCAGATTTTTTCCGCCAATTTTGCCTGCCCACATTGTGGTTACAGTATGCGCGAGCTGGAGCCGCGCCTGTTCTCTTTTAATAACCCAGCCGGCGCTTGCCCGACATGTGATGGCCTAGGTGTACAACAATATTTTGACCCCGATCGTGTACTGCAAGATGCCAATTTAAGTCTGGCACAAGGCGCCATTCGTGGATGGGATCAAAAGAACTTCTATTACTTTCAAATGTTGAGCGCACTCGCGGAACACTACGCTTTCGATCTGCATACCCCATTCAATAAACTGAGCAAAAAAATTCAATCGATCATTCTTGATGGCTCTGGTCGTACTGAAATTGAATTTAAGTACGTTAATGATCGTGGTGATCTCCGCCTGAAAAAGCATCCCTTTGAAGGGATTTTGCACAATTTAGAACGCCGTTATCGCGATACGGAATCCAACTCGGTACGCGAAGACTTAGCCAAATATATTGCCAATAAGCCATGCAGTAGCTGTGGCGGTACGCGCTTAAAAATCGAAGCACGTAATGTGTTTATCAATGATACCGCGCTGCCACAAATTGTTGAGTTCAGCATTGCCGATGCGCTGAATTTTTTCCAGCAACTCTCCTTGGAAGGCCAACGCGCGCAAATCGCCGAAAAAGTGATGAAAGAGATCAATGATCGTCTGCAATTTTTGGTTAACGTGGGCCTCAATTACTTAAACCTATCACGCAGTGCCGAAACCTTATCTGGCGGTGAAGCGCAGCGTATCCGTTTGGCAAGCCAGATCGGAGCTGGGCTGGTCGGGGTAATGTATGTGCTTGATGAACCTTCGATTGGCCTCCACCAGCGTGATAACGAACGCTTACTGCAAACCCTAACTCATCTACGCAACCTAGGTAATACGGTGTTAGTGGTTGAGCATGATGAAGATGCGATCCGCATGGCAGATCATGTGATTGATATTGGCCCTGGGGCGGGGGTGCATGGCGGCAATGTGGTCGCGCAAGGCAATGTGGATGAGATCATCGCTAACCCCAATTCACTCACCGGCCAGTACCTCAGTGGAGCAAAAAAAATTGCGCTACCCGCACAGCGAACGCCACGTGATGTGAGCAAAACCGTTGAATTAAAAGGTGCGGCTGGCAATAACTTAAAAAATGTCGATCTGTCGATCCCGGTGGGCTTATTTACCTGTGTAACTGGCGTTTCTGGCTCAGGTAAATCGACGCTGATCAACGACACTTTCTTTAAGATTGCCCATACCGCACTCAATGGCGCAACCACTGCCATGCCGGCACCTTATGCATCGATTCAAGGGCTGGAACATTTTGATAAAGTGATCGAAATTGATCAAAGCCCAATCGGCCGAACGCCACGCTCTAACCCTGCAACCTATACTGGGATCTTTACCCCGATCCGTGAACTGTTTGCGGGTACTCAAGAATCCCGTGCGCGCGGTTACCAACCGGGGCGCTTTAGTTTCAACGTGCGAGGTGGTCGCTGTGAAGCGTGTCAGGGTGATGGGGTGATCAAAGTTGAAATGCACTTCCTACCGGATGTGTATGTCCCTTGTGATGTGTGTAAAGGCAAGCGCTATAACCGTGAAACGCTGGAAGTGCACTATAAAGGCAAAACCATTGATCATGTGCTGGATATGACGGTAGAAGATGCGCGGGAATTTTTTGATCCGGTTCCTGTAATTGCCCGTAAGCTGCAAACCTTGATCGATGTCGGACTCTCTTATATTCGGCTAGGTCAATCAGCCACCACACTTTCAGGTGGAGAAGCACAGCGGGTGAAGCTCGCTCGTGAGCTTTCCAAACGCGATACTGGCCAAACCTTATATATTCTCGATGAACCAACGACTGGTCTTCATTTCCACGATATTCAACAACTGCTCAATGTCCTGCATCGCTTACGCGATCACGGCAATACAGTCGTGGTGATTGAACACAACCTAGATGTGATCAAAACTGCCGACTGGATCGTTGATTTAGGCCCAGAAGGCGGCCAAGGCGGAGGGCTAATTATTGCGCAAGGCACCCCTGAAGAGGTGAGTTTGGTCGAGAATTCACACACAGCACGCTTCCTCAAGCCTTTGTTGAATTAGAAAAAAAAGCTAAAGTAACCAAACCAGCCCATCCAGGGCTGGTTTGTTATTAAGGTAAACTGCATGGCAATTTTGCTGTTAAGCGGCACTCGGCTAGAGCCTCACACGCCTAGCCTGCCGCTCAATAAACCCTTTCTATTTTGTTTGGCGCTAGTCTATCTAGTCGCAATGCATTTCTTTATGCCCAATCCTGGAGGGGTTGGACTCGCGCTCGCGTTTAACAATACCACTTGGATTGCGCTCAGTATTACGCTCGCGATTGGTTTATATCAACTCGCCAATAATCAAGCACTGCGTTATTCAAAACTGACGATTGGCCTGACTATCAGTTGTGTGCTGCTGACGTTACCGATCACCTATAGCGATGCCGATGGATTACACAGTATCAACCGCCTGATCGGACTGTGGACTGGATTGCTGCTATTTGTGGCACTGCAACAATTTCGCTTCAGCAATAAACATAAGCAGCGACTGCTGTGGTTTATTCTGCTCGCCAGTCTCATTGAAGCCATGATTGGCTTAGTGCAATATTTTTACTTAGCGCCCGGCAATCCATTTGGCTATGACAGTGTGGCCAATCGTCCTTATGGTATTTTTCAACAACCCAACGTCATGGCGAGCTTTTTAGCGACTGGGCTAGCGCTTTCAGGCTATCTACTCGCAAGGCAACCGGAGAAGTACGACGCCCATCTCAGTAAAATGGGAATGTTGTATATCACACCAATACTCACCGTGCCGTTATTACTCGTACTGGCCTCGCGTACCGGCTGGATTGCCAGTTTAATCAGTATTATTTTGATCGCCGCTTACCTATACAGATTCGCCTCTCGCCAACGCTTTACTCTCTGGTTACTTGCGATTGGGCTCGGGCTATGCGCCGGCTTTGCGGCGATGCATAGCCAAAACAACGCTGATTGGGTCGCCAATAAAACCGATCTCGAAAGCCCACGCCGTTACACCTTTCCACAAGCCATCGATATGATCATCGAAAAACCCTTCACTGGTTATGGTTATGGAAAATTTGAAGCACAATATCTGCTGTATACCGCTCGCCAGCATCAACTTAATAGCCACTACCCAGCCGGCCTTGCTGCCATGGATCATCCACATAATGAACTGTTGTATTGGGGCGTTGAAGGCGGAATGCTGCCAGTTCTGGGGATTTTATTGGCAGCCTGTGCGTGTATGCTGCGCATTTATTCCGCCAAACGCGGTACGCGCTTAGCGATGCTGGCACTGTTGGTGCCGATCACTTTACATGCACAATTGGAGTATCCATTTTATCACTCGGCCATTCACTGGATCACTTTCATTATCTTGATCTATTGGGTTGATCAGCGGGTCGCGCGTTACCGACTGGCCAATTTCAGTCTTATCAGTCAATCACTACTGCGTATGCTGAGCTTAGTGATGCCGATTATCACCAGCTTGTATATGGTTAGCGCATTGCAAACCAATTATATACTTACTCAATTTGAGCAATCGCAACCGCGAGATCCCGAGCTACTCAAGCTGGTGACGAATCCGATAGTTTGGCAAGACCGATTGGACTGGGATATTTACAGTACTTATCTGCACATTGGCTTGCATGAACAAAAACCACAGTTGATTGAACCTTATGTGCAGTGGTCACATCAAGTGATTCAACATCAACCACGCCCTACTTTTTACAGTAATTTAATTTTGGCCTACCAAGGATTAGGTGATAACAGTCGTGCTCAGCAAATCTGTACTGAGGCAGAGTTTCTATTTCCCAATCAGGATTTCAGTCATATTCAGTATCGCTCATCAGTAACGACAGTCGCACCATCACAAGCAACACCATAAGTGGTTTCACTCCATCCCAACTTGCGGTGATAACCTCACCGCAAACCTTGGCAGCATCTTGAAACGGCAAATCATTGTCACTGAAATGTTATGTTTATTTGCACTTGAAGCACAATTTATCGTTGACAATATTTGACCAACACCGTTCAATGAATGCGCTATCTAGCAGAAGAGGAGCACTACCCAGGCAGATGTTTTGTGGAGCCTCAACTCCAAAACAGAACATTCAGGGGGAGTAGTGCCGAGGTGAATCAAAGTTGCGGCTTTGGTTTATCGGTTGAATGGGCTGAATCCCTTCAACTGTCATCAGTTCGGATCTGATGAAGAGCTTCGAAGGGACACCTTTCTATTGTCACCCCTCTATTTTGCTCTATAACAACACTCTCTTCACAACATTGGACGTTGGGTTTACCAACAACTCGTTTTTCAGGAAGTCTGGGAGAATTGCCGTGAGCACATTTAACGTCGCCAAATTTGGTGGTACTAGTGTCGCCAACTTTGAAGCGATGAGCCGTTGTTCGGCCATCATTGAAAATAATCCACAAACCCGTTTAGTGGTCAGTAGTGCCTGTTCTGGGGTCACCAATTTATTGGTTGAGCTGGCCAATGGCGTGGCATCCGCCGATCGCCGTCGAGCGATTTTACAACAACTGACCGATATCCATTATGTGATCATCGACCAACTGGCAGATCCCACTCGGGTCGAACAACAAGTCAAAGAGGTATTAGATACGGTAGCCAGTGCCGCCGAAGCCGCGGCATCACATCCCAACAAAAAATTAACCGATCAGTTGGTCGCCAGTGGTGAATTGATCTCCACCTATATTTTGACCCAATTGATGTGCGAACGGGGTGTCAATGCGGTACGTTTTGATATTCGTGAAGTACTACGCACCGACAGTCACTACGGCAAAGCTGAGCCACAGTTAACGGAAATGGCTGCGTTGGCTCAACAAAAATTGCTCCCACTTTGTCAGCAACATGTGGTGATCACACAAGGTTTTATTGGCTCCGATGCACAAGGGAATACCACTACTTTAGGCCGCGGGGGCAGTGACTACTCTGCCGCGTTGATTGCGGAAGCGGTGCAAGCTTGCGGCTTGGAAATTTGGACCGATGTGCCAGGGATCTACAGTACCGATCCACGTATTGCATCTAAAGCCGCACCGATTGCCGAGATCAGTTTTAGTGAAGCGTCAGAGATGGCCAATTTTGGCGCAAAAATTCTGCATCCATCGACCTTGTTACCCGCAGTACGGCACGGTATTCCGGTATTTGTAGGCTCGTCGAAAGAGCCTGAAAAAGGCGGCACTTGGATCCGGCAACAGGTAACAAGCGCCCCCTTGTATCGTGCCCTGGCACTGCGCTGCAACCAAACCATGGTGACGCTGCGTAGTGCGCAGATGTTCCATGCCTACGGCTTCCTAGCTAAGGTATTTGAGATTCTGGCTAAACATAAACTGTCGGTAGACCTGATCACCACCTCTGAGATCAGTGTGTCACTCACCTTAGATAAAACCGATACCTCTGGTGGCGCGCCTGAACTACCAGAAGCAGTTCGAGCAGAGCTAGAAGCGTTGTGCAGCGTCGAAGTCGAATACAATTTGTGTTTAATTGCGCTGATTGGCAACAAGATGAAAGAGAGCCGTGGCTACGCTAAACAAGTGTTCAGCGTGTTGGAAGATTATAACTTGCGTATGATCTGCTACGGGGCCAGCGCACACAATCTGTGTTTCTTATTACCTGAAGCCGTCGCCAAGCAAGCGGTGCAAAAACTACACACTGAGCTATTTGAAAAATAATCTCATAAAAAAATGAGAGGCCACATCCGGTGGCCTCTCACAATTCAACCGCTCGCTAATTACACCTCTAAGTTAGGCGCTAACCACTGCTCAGCTTGCTGTAAACTCCAACCTTTGCGCTCAGCATAACTGTGTAGCTGATCTTGCTGGATCTGCGCCACCGCAAAATAACGCGCATCAGGATGTGAAAAATACCATCCCGAGACTGAAGCACCTGGCCACATGGCATAGCTCGAAGTCAGTGACATGCCAATGGTTTGTTCAACATGCAACATCTGCCACAAGGTGCCCTTTTCGGTATGCTCAGGACAAGCGGGATAACCCGGTGCTGGGCGAATGCCCTGATAACGCTCACGGATCAACTCATCATTAGAGAGATTTTCATGGCTGGCATAACCCCAAATCTCTTTACGCACTTTTTCATGCAGATATTCGGCGAAGGCTTCCGCCAAACGATCGGCCACCGCTTGGATCATGATCGCATTATAATCATCGCCTTGTGCTTTATAGGCATCGGCTAAGGCTCGCTCGCCAATACCACCCGTTACCGCAAATGCGCCAATCCAATCACGCTGACCACTCTCTTTCGGCGCAATGTAATCCGATAAGCAGTAATTCGCGCCCTTGGGCTTTTCCGTTTGCTGGCGCAAGTGATGCAGTCGATAAGCCACTTGGGTGCGCGATTCATCATGATATACCTCAATATCATCACCGACACTCGCCGCAGGGAACAGAGCACACATACCACTGGCTTTCAATTGCCCTTCTCGCTCTACTGTATCAAGCAAAGCATTGGCATCATGAAACAGACGTTTCGCTTCTTCACCGACTTCTTCATGCTCCAAAATTGCAGGGTATTTGCCCATCAGCGACCAAGTCATAAAGAAAGGTGTCCAGTCGATATAAGGACGTAGCGTTGCTAACGCAATGTTTTCAAACACATGCACACCAGGTTTAGCGGGAGCTGGCGGCGTGTAGCTTGCCCAGTCTAACTGCGCCTTATTGCCCCTTGCTTGTACTAAGGTCACTGGCGCTGATTTGGGCATCTTGCGTGCATGTTGCTCACGCGTGCGCTGATAATCCAGATCCAAACGTTCAACAAATCCAGCCCGCTGATCATCAGAAAGCAGCGAAGTACACACCCCAACCGCGCGTGATGCGTTATTCACGTACACCACTGGCGCATGATAATTCTGCTCAATCTTAACCGCAGTATGAGCTTTTGACGTGGTTGCGCCACCAATTAACAATGGAATAGTAAAACCTTGTCGCTCCATCTCTTTCGCGACATGCACCATTTCATCTAATGAGGGTGTGATCAAACCCGATAAGCCAATAATATCGACCTGCTGCTCACGCGCGACTTTGAGGATCTGCTCACAAGAGACCATCACACCTAAGTCAATAATCTCGAAATTATTACACTGCAAAACCACTCCAACGATGTTTTTGCCAATGTCATGCACATCGCCCTTGACCGTGGCGAGTAAGATTTTACCGTTCGAGCTACTGCTATTTTTTTGGGCATTAATGAAAGGTTCAAGGTAAGCTACCGCTTGCTTCATGACTCGGGCGGATTTAACCACTTGAGGCAGGAACATTTTTCCTTCGCCGAACAAGTCACCCACAACGTTCATACCATCCATCAGCGGCCCTTCGATCACCTCGATCGGCTTACTTGCTTGCTGACGGGCATCTTCCGTATCTTGCACAATAAATTCGGTAATCCCTTTCACCAGAGCATGCTCAAGACGCTTAGCCACTGGCCAACTACGCCACTCCAGTGCGGCACTATCCTCCTCTTTGCCGACACTGTTGTCTCGATACGCTTCAGCAATCTCCAGCAGTCGCTCGGTCGCATCGTTACGCCGATTGAGGATCACATCTTCCACCGCATTACGCAGTTTACTCGGCACGTTATCGTAAATTTCCAACTGGCCGGCGTTGACAATCCCCATATCCATACCATGTTTAAAACAGTGATAGAGAAACACCGCATGGATCGCTTCACGCACATAGTTGTTGCCACGGAAAGAGAAAGAGACGTTAGATACGCCACCAGAAATCATCGCATAGGGTAGATCACGTTTGATATCGGCAACCGCCTCAATAAAATCCACCGCATAGTTGTTGTGTTCATCAATCCCAGTGGCAACAGCAAAGATATTGGGGTCAAAGATGATATCTTCCGCAGGAAAGCCCACCTCATCGACTAAGATCCGATATGCACGGCGACAGATGGCCAATTTGCGCTCGCGAGTATCGGCCTGACCCACTTCATCAAATGCCATCACAATGACCGCAGCACCGTAACGACGCACCAGTTTAGCTTGCGCAATAAACTTTTCTTCGCCCTCTTTAAGCGAAATCGAGTTCACAATCCCTTTGCCTTGAATACATTTCAGCCCAGCCTCAATCACCTCCCACTTCGAGGAGTCAACCATCACCGGCACTTTGCAAATTTCCGGCTCAGCCGCGCACAAATTTAGGAAGCGCACCATACAGGCTTGCGCATCCAACATACCTTCATCCATATTGATGTCGATAATTTGTGCGCCGTTTGCCACTTGTTCACGGGCCACATCCAAGGCTTGATCGTATTGTTCTTCCTTGATCAGACGTTTAAAACGCGCCGAACCAGTGACATTAGTGCGCTCACCAATATTCACAAATAAGGTTTCAGGGCCAATATTGAGCGGCTCTAAACCCGAGAGGCGACATTCCACTTTTAGATCTGGTAAAACCCTTGGTCTCACACCATCTAGAGCTTTAGCCATTGCGGCAATATGCTGCGGAGTGGTACCACAACAACCTCCAACTAAGTTCAAAAAGCCGGCTTGCGCCCATTCAACAATATGCTCGGCCATCTCATCTGGCGAGAGATCATATTCGCCAAATGCGTTAGGCAAACCCGCATTCGGGTGTGCCGAAACATAGCACTCGGCAATGCGCGACAACTCTTCCACATACTGGCGCAGCTCGTCTGGACCTAACGCACAGTTCAAACCAAACGAAATGGGTCGCACATGGCGTAACGCATTATAGAAAGCTTCGGTCGTCTGCCCAGAAAGGGTTCGTCCCGAGGCGTCGGTGATGGTACCGGAGATCATGACCGGTAAAGTAATGGCGAGCTCTTCAAATACACTATCGACGGCAAATGCACACGCTTTGGCATTGAGCGTATCAAAAATGGTTTCAATCAAAATCAGATCGCAACCACCTTTGATCAACGCGCGAGTAGATTGCGCATACGCCTCAACCAACTGATCAAATGTCACATTACGAAAACCAGGATCATTCACATCGGGGGAGATTGAACAAGTGCGATTGGTTGGCCCAAGAACACCAGCCACAAAACGCGGCTTATCGGGCTGTCGTGCGGTCCACTCATCGGCGACTTGTCGTGCTAATTGCGCCGCGGCGAAGTTAATCTCTTCGCTAACGGATTGCATGTCATAGTCCGCCATGGCAATCGTAGTGGCATTAAATGTGTTGGTTTCCAGAATATCCGCTCCCGCAGCCAAATACGCGGTGTGGATTTCTTTAATGATCTGCGGCTGGGTCAGCACTAAGAGGTCATTATTCCCTTTTAAATCACAGTGCCAATTTGCAAATTGTTCACCACGATAGTCTGCCTCTTGTAATTGATAGCTTTGAATCATCGTCCCCATACCACCATCGATGATCAGGATACGCTGCTTCAATTGTTGCTCGAGTTGTTGTCTTACTTCCTGTCCCACAATACCGCCCTATTCCTTATGCTGTGATCACATCCTATCACACACAATTCAGAAATCTAGATGGCTAAAACTTAAGAAAAAATAGATAGCGTGTACGGTGGGTAAAAACTTAAGTGATAAAAAATATTTGCTATTTATCCAACCCAGAAACACAATTTAATTTACAAGTTGTTACATACACTGAGAGCAAAATGTCCGTTTACTACACCCTGTGCTTCCTTTCTGCAGCCGCCATGCTGATCGCATTTTTAAATAGCAAGATCAGCAAAATGCAGACTACTATTGCGATCACCGCCGGCTCGATGATTTTGTCATTGCTGCTGTTGATTGCCGGTCAAAACGACTGGTTTCATCTCAATCAAATCGCTACCGACATTGTAACCAAAATTAACTTTGAGAACTTTCTGCTCAAAGGCATTTTAGGCTTTCTGCTGTTTGCTGGCGGTTTAGGTATTAAATTACCCAACCTTAAAGATCAAAAATGGGAAATTACCATACTCGCACTCGGCGCCACGCTATTTTCCACCTTCTTTATTGGCTTCGCTTTATATGGCTTCTGCCGATTAATCGGCATCCCACTTGATCTGGTGTACTGCCTTTTGTTTGGTGCACTCATTTCACCCACCGACCCCATCGCAGTGCTGGCTATTGTTAAGAAGCTAAAAGCCCCCAAACGAATAGCCACCCAAATCGAAGGAGAATCGCTATTCAATGATGGTTTTGGCTTGGTTATCTTCGTCACTATTTTTACCATCGCTTTTGGCGATCAAACGCCAACCATCGGCAGTGTTAGCTTGCTGTTTGTGCAAGAAGCGATTGGTGGAATGATTTACGGGGCATTATTAGGATTGGTATTCCACTATCTTATCTCTGCCACCAATGATCATTCGATGGAACTGCTGCTCACGATTGGCATCCCTACTGCTGGCTATGTATTCGCCGATATCATCCATGTCTCGGGACCACTGGCGATGGTGGTCTCCGGGATCATGATTGGTAACTGGACACGCTTTATTGGCTTTTCAAAAGAGAGCGTCGATCACCTCGACCATTTTTGGGAACTGGTTGATGAATTTCTAAATGGTCTGCTATTTCTACTGATTGGTATGTCAATGTTGCTGTTTGAATTCCACCGCGAAGACTTAATTTTGATGGTGTTTGCCATTCCATTAGTACTGTGTGGACGCTATCTCAGCGTATTAGTGCCTTATATCGGCTTTAAACGCTACCGCAACTACAACCCTTGGTCGGTGCGTATTCTAACTTGGGGCGGCCTACGTGGTGGACTGGCTTTAGCGATGGCTCTTTCAATACCATCGGGTATTTTGGTCATTCCAGAAAAATTGATTGAGGTAAAAGAGCTGATCATGGTCATGACCTACTCAGTGGTCGTATTTTCAATCTTGATCCAAGGTTCAACCATTACCCCAATGATTGAGCAAGCCAAGCAAGCAGAGCGAGCGATGCAAACTGAAATCAATCGCGAAGATGCCCCGATATCTGTTCAGCAGGAACATCATGGCTGAGCGAATCCTTGAATAGATACTCTAGCCAGCTCAGGATTAAACCATCCCACCACCAAACCGATGCCTTGTGCATCGGTTTTTTATTACTCGGATGAAAGGGGCACGCATGATGCACTGACGGAGGGGAAGCTGAGCGGTAAAATAAGGAGATAAGGCCAGATAACCCAATACATCACTGACCAAATAGTGGAGAGCCAATAGCAAAAAACCCAGTCCGAAGACTGGGTTTCATAATAAGTGGCGGAGCGGACGGGACTCGAACCCGCGAC
>NZ_JARBFT010000016.1:0-65177 GCF_028863985.1 Vibrio chanodichtyis
GTGGCCAAAGGGAGCAGACTGTAAATCTGCCGGCTCCGCCTTCGATGGTTCGAATCCGTCCCCCTCCACCATATTCTGTTGATACATAAAAAAGCCAACTCATCGAGTTGGCTTTTTTGTTGCTATTTTTTATTGCTATCGCACCACTATTGATTAGTCGGCGGCTTATTATCGTATGCTTGATCAATCAGGCTAAACCAGCCTGACCGATCACTATGTAACTTTTTATGTTACTTTTTCACTCGCAGCAAATAATGTGGCACATCACGAATGCTATCCAGCACCGCCGTTGCAAGTGCTTCACCTTGCTCGGTCACCGGTTTGCCGGTACGCACTAAAATTTTTGTACCTACGCCAGCCGCCTCGGCCGCCATCATATCTTCCGCTTTGTCACCGACCATCACCGAGTTAGCCATGTCGATCTTGAGGAAATCACGCGCCGATAAAAACATCCCTGGCTTGGGTTTGCGACAATCACAATCTTCTTTGTATTGCCCTATGCCGTGTTCAGCATGGTGCGGACAGTAATAAATACCGTCAAACTCAACACCATTATCAGCAAAGTTCCAGTCCATCCACTGGGTTAAAGAGATGAAACGCTCTTCACTGAACTTGCCACGCGCAATACCGGATTGATTGGTGATCAACACCAATAAGTATCCCATGCGTTGCAAAGCAGCGGTCGCCTCAAACACACCATCAATGAATTGGAAATCATGCTCATCGTGCACGTAACCGTGATCAACGTTGATCACCCCATCCCGGTCTAGAAATACTGCTGGTTTAGCCAAAATGCTTTCTCGTTTAACTCATTTGGCGCAAATTATTGCACGCTTTATTTTTTTCATCACTATCTAATTACTTTCTCATCTAACCATCGAGTGCGTTTAGACGTCTAGACGTAAAAATATCTATTGACTTCAATTAGCCAAGCTCATAGCATCATTAACCAATAAGGAAGACCAAAAGATTATTCTGCTTGATGCAGTTCAGGGTGACACATGATTGAGATAAAAAGCGTCAATAAAGTGTTTTATCAGGGTGAGAAGCCAATTCACGCGCTGAAAGATATTAATTTATTGATCCCACAAGGTACCATTTTTGGGGTAATTGGCTCCTCTGGCGCAGGCAAAAGTACCCTGATCCGCTGTGTCAATATGCTAGAACAACCCACCAGTGGCCAAGTCATCGTCGATGGGGTTGACTTAACCACGCTGAACCATTCACAACTGTGCGCCGCTCGCCGTAATATCGGCATGATTTTTCAGCATTTTAATCTGCTTTCATCACGCACTGTGTTTGCTAACGTGGCACTGCCTCTAGAGTTAGCCGGCCAAGCGCCAGCTTACATCAAAAGCCGAGTGACAGAATTACTCGCTTTGGTTGGGCTAGCGGAAAAACACGACAGTTACCCAGCCAATCTGTCCGGAGGTCAAAAGCAGCGGGTAGCAATTGCGCGTGCTTTAGCCTGCAATCCGAAAGTGCTGCTGTGTGACGAAGCGACCAGTGCGCTGGATCCCGCCACCACTCAATCGATTCTTGAGCTGCTTAAAGAGATTAACCGCCAGCTTAACCTGACCATTTTGCTGATCACCCATGAAATGGATGTGGTGAAAAGCATCTGCCATCAAGTGGCGATCATTGGTGATGGAGAATTGGTCGAAAAAGGCAGCGTAGGCGATATTTTTGCCCATCCCAAAACCGCCTTAGCCCACCAATTTATTCGCTCAACTTTAGATTTGTCGATTCCGGACGACTACCAAGCTCGCCTGCAGCCAACCCGCGTGGCCGGTAGCTATCCCTTAGTGCGTTTGGAGTTTACCGGCGCCACGGTTGATGCGCCGTTAATGACGCAAATTGCCCGTAAATACAATATTGATGTCAGCATCCTCAGCTCCGATCTGGATTATGCCGGTGGCGTGAAATTTGGCATGCTGGTGGCGGAAATTTTTGGTAATGCGGATGACGACCAAGCGGCGATTGAATATCTGCGCGATAACAACGTAAAAGTCGAGGTGCTCGGTTATGTCCTTTAATACTCTTACTCAATGGCTTACGCTGAACAGCGATTTATTACTGACCGCCACTTGGCAAACCCTATATATGGTGACGATTGCCGGTGTGGTCGGCTTTGCGGTCGGTATTCCACTGGGTGTGATCCTGCACACAACCAAGCAGCACGGTTTACTGGAAAACCGCCCGTTGAACCGGATCTTAGGTGCGATAGTGAATATCGGTCGCTCAGTACCCTTTTTGGTATTGATGGTCGCGATCATTCCCGTCACTAAGCTGCTAGTAGGAACCTTTATTGGTACTACCGCCGCCATTGTGCCGCTTACGATTGGGGCAATCCCATTTGTGGCGCGCTTAATTGAAAATGCGCTGCTGGAAGTACCCACCGGCTTGGTGGAGGCAGCCCAATCGATGGGAGCAACCCCACTACAAATTATTCGTAAAGTGCTGCTGCCTGAAGCGCTGCCGACCATTGTCAACTCAGTGACCATTACCTTAGTTACGCTGGTCAGTTACTCGGCAATGGCGGGCACGGTCGGTGGCGGCGGTTTAGGTGATGTCGCGATCCGTTATGGATTTCATCGCTATGAAATCACCATCATGGCAGTCACGGTCGTGATGCTGATCGTACTGGTACAAATTATTCAATCCATCGGTGATGCACTGGTTCGCCGCGTTGATCATCGCTAACCCTCGATTTCCCCTCTGTTTGAACAAGGAGTTCATCATGAAGTTTAACCTGAAACATTTACTGACTATCGCCGCAGCGGCCTCAAGCCTGATCCTCGCTGGCTGTGGTGAGAAAGTAGTTGATAACAACAAAATCAAAGTTGGCGTTATCGCAGGAGCGGAAGCCCAAGTTGCTGAAGTGGCGGCAAAAATTGCCAAAGAAAAATACAATTTAGATGTCGAATTAGTGGTGTTTACCGACTACGTTACCCCCAATGCGGCGCTGGATGATGGCTCAATCGATGCCAACGCGTTCCAACATAAACCTTATCTCGATAAACAAATCGCCGATCGCGGTTACAAATTGGCAATTGTTGGCAACACCTTTGTCTATCCGATTGCGGCTTACTCAAAGCGGATCACTTCACTGGATGAGCTACAAGATGGCGCACGCATTGCGGTACCGAATGACCCAACCAATCTAGGTCGTGCGCTGCTGCTGCTGCAACAACAAGGTCTGCTGCAACTGCGTGAAGAGGTGGGCTTGCTGGCCACAGTACGTGATATCATCGCCAATCCAAAGAAACTCGAGATCCTAGAGCTAGATGCAGCGCAACTGCCTCGTTCATTGGATGATGTCGCGCTCTCAATCATCAATACCACTTATGCTAGCTCAATTAATCTGACCCCAGAAAAAGACGGGATCTTCGTGGAAGATAAAGAGTCGCCATACGTCAATTTACTGGTCGCACGTGAAGCCAACGTCAACGCAGAAAATGTGCAAAACTTTAAGAAAGCTTACCAAACCGATGAAGTTGCTAAAGCGGCAGCAGAAATCTTCCAAGGTGGATCGGTGCAAGGTTGGTGATCACTATGTCGTAATGCATGCACCGGACAAGTATCCACTGACTGAGCATGCAGTGAAAAACATTAAAAGGTTGGCAACACGCCAACCTTTTTTATGCCACCAATCCAGCTAAGCACCTCAGTCAATACTGGCGATGGCCACCTTTTCTGCCCAACTGGCTCGCTAAAATCATCCCCGTCCAAGGCCGAAGTTTAGGGATGGTAACAAAATATGGGGTCAGCGTTATTTCAAATGATCCCATGAAATGTTAGAGACAATTCGGCACGACTCACAACGAAAATGGAAAATATCGTGCAGTGGCTCATCAAGTAACCATTGGCCACCACATTGAGGGCAAACACGCGCCCGCTCATCGGCAAGACTGGTGCCACCGACACGATACAGATAGTAATAGGTCGGCACTTGGGTCAGATATTCAATCCGTCCACACAAATCTCGCCCACGACGAAATAAATCACTGCCTACATCGCAGATTTCATGTAAAGCGGCATGCTCAGCTTGGCACGCGCCGCCCATTTGTAGCTCATCACACGCTTGCCATTCGGTTTGCCATTTGATCACCGCTTTATGATCGCCATTGAAGGTGGGAGGATGACGATAAAGAGGGATCGGCAATAAACTTTCGCCACTGCGCAGCGGCGAGCAAGTATGTACATAAGTGGTATACAGTATCTGCCAGCTTGGCGTATCAGTTTCAGCGGCTTGCTCAGAGTTAATATCCAGCCCTAATAACCGCACTTTCGGGGCTAATAAACCGGCTTCACTTAAGCGGCTCACGCAGCGTTCAACATATTGCGAATGAAACTTAGGGTGCAGACTCTCCTTTTCTGGGCATACCGCACGCAGATAAAAGACTCCATCGCCGAGCACAATCGGAAACTCACGCCCCAATACTTGACCGTTATAGCGTAGCGCATCCATCAGTCCATTGATCGCTTTATCCACTGCGCTAATGGTGGTGTTATCAAAACACTCAAATTCCAATTCAACCACGTACATCTCAATTCACCACGGGTTCAAGTTGTTGTAAAAATTCCGCCACATCCACGCTCAGTACTTCGCGCTGAGTGGTGCCGAGTTTTTCAAGGATCACATTGCCCGTCACATTGCACACGGCAATCACCGCCATCTCATCATCCGTGGTAGCAATAAACACCGTAGGGCGCTGTTTTAAGCGGCGCTGCATGACCAGATGCCCCAACAGATTTTCTTGCAGACGGGTGAAATCCTCCTCACTCCAGACTTGCAGCAGTGTCAATGCTCGACCACGCCACAGCGCAGGCATATCCGCACTAAACTGGCTGGCATAAAAGGCTTTACTGTCTTCATGTAAAGAGAGCTCAATCGCCTGTTCCATCGCCGTAAAATCGGCCCATACAGCACGACTGACGGGTTGCCAACGCACCGCATCTGCCAGCGTCTCAACCACACAAGGTGAAGCCAATCCAAACAGATCATAGCTTATGGGTAACTGACCATTTTGCTGCTGCGATTGTTGTAAAAAACGTTGGCTGAAATCGCGTAGGGCTTGTACAACGCTGTGCGTCATCATCATCATCATCATCTCCATGTAGAGTTTGCGCCGCCTAATTAATGACACTGGCACTGGGATTGCGTAAAATTCTGCATATTCTAATTGAATTGACTGAAAAACATGAGCAAATATTCCGATGCCAAAGCACTGGCAGGCCTGACACTGGGTAAAACCACCGAGTATGCCAACCAGTACGATCCAAGCCTATTGCAAGCGGTACCGCGTAGCTTAAACCGCGACGATCTGCAGCTTGGCAGCCAACTGCCCTTTCAGGGCTGTGATATCTGGACGCTGTATGAACTCTCTTGGCTTAATCAAAACGGTTTGCCACAAGTGGCGATCGGAGAAGTGGCGATCCCTGCTACCAGCCCGAATCTGATCGAATCCAAATCGTTTAAGCTCTATCTTAATAGCTATAACCAGACCCGCTTTGCCAGCTGGGATGAGGTAACGGCACAACTGATACGCGATCTTTCCGCCTGTGCTGGAGAAACAGTAACCGTCAAGGTGCAGCCGCTGACCCACTACACTGCCGAACCGATTGCCACCCTGCAGGGTGAATGCATCGATGAGCAAGATATTGAGATTCAAGATTACCAGTTTGATCACACCCTATTACAAGGCGCGGCTCAAGGTGAGGTAGTCAACGAGATACTGCACAGCCACCTGCTCAAATCCAACTGTCTGATCACCAATCAACCCGATTGGGGCAGTGTTGAAATTGCTTATCACGGCGCACAAATTAACCGCGAAGCTTTACTGCGTTATCTGGTTTCTTTCCGCGAACATAACGAATTTCATGAACAGTGCGTCGAGCGGATTTTTACTGATATTATGCGCTACTGCCAGCCAGAAACCTTAACCGTTTATGCGCGCTATACACGGCGTGGTGGACTTGATATCAACCCATTCCGATCTAACTATCAAGCTGCGCCAACAGATAATCGCCGTATGGCACGACAATAAGGATGTAATCTAGGATGAGATTTCTACACTGGCTGACTCTGGTGGGCATGCTGCTCGCAACTGGACTACAAGCAGCAATTTACACTTCACCGATGCTGAATGAAGCCGATGGCTTAGTTGAAATCTCACCTTTGCAAGCGAAAAAAATAGCCCAGCAATATCTCAATGAGCGCCATTTAGCCGAAAAAATCGAAAATCATCCGGCGGCTATTGCTCGTGATGAACCAGACAGCCGTATGCGCACTCCGAGCAGCAGTGTCGATGCGATGATGATTCTCGCGCAAGCGTTAGATAACCTAGCGGATCATCCATCAGCACAATTGATCCTAATCGATGCTCAAGCGCTTACCGAACAATATCAATTGCCCTATTTGCGGCTGGAGGTACAACTGCTCAGCACTCGCCTTGCCTGGCAAACCGATGGCGATGCACAGCATGCGCAGCAACGACTCGAACAGATCACTGCTCAGTATCGACAGATCGAAAATGCGGATCAAATCGCCAAAAGCATTAATTATAAAATTACCCTGCTGCAAGCGGAAATTGCCTCAAAAGCCAATCAAGTAGAGGTGGCAGATAAACTCTTCGCCCAATTAAAGCCGTATCTTGACACCTTAACCAGTGAGAAACCGGCGATTGAATATCACCTCAAATTGGGCGAGCATCATCTCAACCATGAACGCTATAACCTAGCGCTGTCTGAGTTTTTAGTCGCATACTGGAGTGCGATTGAAAGTAACTCAGGGGTATTATTGGCCAAATCCAATACCCGACTTGGGCAACTTTTTTTCAATCGGCAAGTTTTAGATAAAGCACTCGATCATTTCTCACAAGCCGCCGATTTTTACGGTCGCTACGAGCAATCACCTTTTTTGCCTTTAGTGCTGAAACAGATGGGTGATATTTACTATCAGCAAGGAAAATACAACTTAGCTTTAGTGCATTATTTTAATGTCATCGATCATCAAAATCATCGTGCATTGCTTAATGATGAGATTGAAATACGCATTAATCTGGCTGCCACTTATTTACAGCTCTACAACTACTCGATCGCCGAACAATATTTAACCAGCGCAGAAGAGTTACTGGCTCTGACCGATGCTCCGCGCTTAAATGGACATGTCGCATTACTGCATTCCGGATTGGCTTATTATCAAAAAATGGCTCAAGATGTAATTCACTACGCAGACAGAGCCTTAACCATCGGTCAATCCTTGCAAGATGATCAGCTACAAGAGCAAGCTTATCGCTTACTGTCACTCGGTTATGAAAAAAGTGGTTCCGCTAACCAAGCCCTAGCGGCCTTTAAACAAAGCCAAGCCTTGGCACAAAAACGACAAAATAAACTCAACCAAATTAGTGAAGATGCTTTCCGCCAACAACGGGAATTTATTGAACAAACCTTGCATCTAGTCGGGCAAGAAAAACAGCTACAACAGACCCAAAACCAATTTACTCAGCTACGTAAAATTGCCCTGTTCTTACTGCTGATCACCTTAGTGATGTTGATGATAAATTGGCGACGTGGCTATATTATGCAACGTCAGCAAGATGAAATTTCAGAACTACACGACACCTTATTTACTCACTCGCGATCCCAGCTCAATAACCTACGTATGCTGCATGCCAAGCTGCCCAGTTCATTAGAAAAAAGCCACCATAACTATGAACAATGGCAGCTCGGTGAATTAATCCACCAACCGCTGAATGACCGGCTACGCTTCGCGCTGATCGACTTTCCTTTTATGCGTAATATGTACCTACAAAACGGTTACAGTGCAGGTTTAGAGTTAGAGCACGCTTTTGGACAATTCCTGAGAGAGAAAATCAAAGAGCCGAATCGGCTGTACCATTTTTCTGATGCAAGCCTGCTTTATATCGAGAAAAGTGGTGAACAAAAAAGCGCTCCGGAAACACTGTTCAATCAAATTCAGTTGTGGATGAATGAATTTGCCGCTAATCGTAAGCTAAATCCAATCATTCGGATGGGGATTGTTGATTATCCATTTTTGCCGCGCGCTTATACCGCAATCAATGATAAAGAATTGCTGGATATTTTATTGATGGCGACCCATATCGCCCGTGAATTAAGCCTAAGCGAAGGTCAAAGCCACTGGGTGTATTTTAAAGCGATTGAAAATGCACCCGCGGCCTGTTTTGCTTCTGGAAATATTCGGCTTGCTTGCAAACACGCCATCAATCAAGGGCTAATCAAAGTTCACTCTTCCTCACAGAATGAGGACAATATCAAAAAACTCTTAAAAGATGACTAAAAGATGGCTAAATGCTGCCCAGTCGACATAAACATGCAGTGACCTTGACAAAATATTTGTTATTATCGATGAATTAATAAATAGGATCAGCATTGATCCTCTACTATCTAGTTTGTTGTACATGGGCGTTCTAGAACACGATCTTCAAGCAGAGCTTGACAAATTTAAATCTCAGTTAGAGCAAGTCCGTCTGACCCAAAGGGATACGTCGTTCAAATTTAACCGAGAACAACAGGTTCTTAAACGCGTAGTCTCTTCGTTGGCTAGCCACTATCGTGGCAGCCATGAGCTAAACCAAAGTTTAGATGAGCTTAGCTATGCATTACAGCAGCCACAAGACATCAGCGAACTGATCCCTCAATTGGCGGTGCTGGAACGCATGTTGAAACAACGGTCACTTGCCATGGATAAACATCACCATCACCTAGATCGCCAATTACAACACAGCGCAGAAACCCTGCTGCGCGTGGCTGGGTTGCCACCCAAAATCAAACGCGATCTGCGCGATCTGATCAGCTTTAGCGCGGCCCAACCGCAAGAAAAAACCGAACAAGCACTGCGCTTGTTGGACATCTACCAACGCGCGGTCAAAATCCAATCCATCAATCCCAATTTGGCGCAAAGTGACATCGCTCGGTCAGCGGATCGTGAGTTACTCGATCGCTTGTGTATCGATCTACAACAGTTGATCACTGAACTTGATTTTAATGGTGAATCTGGCGAGCAATTGAATGATATTCGCTCTAAACTTCTGCTCGGTGTCAATCCTCACACTCTGCTTGAATTAACCCTTGAAGTACTGCGTTTGGTGGTGAATGGCAGCCAGATGGAACGGAAATCGGCCCAAGCCTTCTTAGAACAAGTCAATCTCTCGGTTGGCAACAACCTCAAAAGTGTCACCCAAAATCTAGAGCAGAGCCAAAATTATCTCATCCATCGCCAACAGATGAATAGTGAACTAGGCAACTTAGTGTCACGTAGCCAAACCACCCTCGCCGAACAAACCGATATCGCGCAACTTAAGCAGAAAATGACCCCTTTGCTGCGCGAAATGACCTCACTGACTGAGCGTTTACATTTAGCTGAACAGCGTGAGCAAGCCCTGTTCGAACGGATGTTATACAGCAAAGATCAAATGGCCGCCTTGTCGGATTTAGCGCAGAATTATCACCACCGACTGGAAGAACAAGCGTTACGAGCACAGTTAGATCCTTTAACTAAGGTCTATAATCGGAGCTACTTTACTGAACGGCTCGAACACGAATACCGCCGTTGGATCCGTGGTCAGCACAATTTTCGAATTGTGCTATTTGATATCGATAACTTCAAATCGATCAACGACAGCTTTGGCTATACCGCAGGTGATAAAGCGTTAACCATTATTGCGCGCACCATCAAAAAAGAGCTGAGCGATGGTGATACTGTAGCGCGTTTTGCCGGCGAAGAATTTATTGTCTTAATGCCTGAGCGCTCAGATAGCGACAGCTATCAAATCATTCATCAAATTCAGCTTAACGTCTCGAAATTGCCATTTAAATTCCGCGATAAAAATTTGACCATTACGGTTTCAGCCGCCTGTCTGCGTTTTGCCGATTCTGACACTCCAGAAACGGTACTCGATCGGTTGAATCTGACCTTAAACCAAGCCAAAAGCAGTGGTTCTAGCCAGTTGGCTTGGAAATAAACGCATAATATTTGCTCACCTCTCACTTTAATTGTGCTCTGTTTCACAATTAACCGCTGATGATATTTCCTTCTATGATGAGATGCCTCTAGATTGAAACAAACATATCAAGAGGTTATCTATACCACACCACTTAAAGTCGCCTACTTTAAGTCGCAGCGGTATCACGTCTAGCTCTGTGCGACGTGGGTTATCCTCACGCTCTCGCATGCCTCAACCCTAGGTTGAAGGAGGACAGTATGATTATTCAAGTCAGCCCAGCCGGCAGTATGGATCTGCTTTCTCAACTCGAAGTCGAACGCCTGAAAAAAACTGCGTCTAGCGATCTGTATCAGCTCTACCGTAACTGTAGCCTTGCAGTGCTCAACTCCGGCAGCCATACCGATAACTCTAGAGAACTACTCGATAAATATAAAAATTTTGACATCACCGTCATGCGCCGCGAACGCGGCATTAAACTTGAGCTGGTTAATCCCCCTGAACACGCTTTTGTGGATGGACAAATCATCAAAGGTATTCAAGAGCACTTATTTGCGGTGCTGCGCGATATTGTGTACATCAATATGCACTTAGCCGATAGTCAGCGGCTTAACTTAACCAATACCACTCATATCACCAACCTAGTGTTTGGTATTTTGCGCAATGCTGGGGTGCTGGCCCCTGGAATTGAGCCTAATTTAGTGGTGTGCTGGGGCGGCCATTCAATCAATCCGGTCGAATACCAATATACCCGTGAGGTCGGCCATGAATTAGGACTACGTGAGCTCAATATCTGTACCGGTTGTGGCCCAGGAGCCATGGAAGGCCCGATGAAAGGCGCCGCAGTTGGTCACGCCAAACAGCGCTATTTAGCCTATCGTTACCTTGGCTTAACCGAGCCATCGATTATTGCTGCAGAACCGCCGAATCCAATTGTCAATCAACTGGTGATCATGCCCGATATTGAAAAGCGTTTAGAAGCCTTTGTGCGCATGGCACACGGGATTATTATCTTCCCAGGAGGGCCGGGCACCGCCGAAGAGCTGTTGTATATCCTTGGCATCATGATGCATCCGGACAATGCCGATCAACCGATGCCAATCGTGTTAACCGGCCCCAAACAGAGTGAAGCTTACTTCCATTCGTTAGATAAATTTATCACTGAGACTTTGGGTGAAGCAGCGCGTAAACACTACCACATTGTGATTGATAATCCAGCCGAAGCAGCTCGGATAATGAGTCATGCTATGCCGCGGGTACGTGAGCATCGGAAAAGCAAAGACGATGCTTACAGTTTTAACTGGTCACTTAAAATTGAGCCTGAATTTCAACTGCCATTTGAACCCAATCATGACAGCATGGCCAATCTCGATTTACATTTAAACCAGCCTCCAGAAATATTAGCCGCCAATTTACGGCGCGCTTTTTCTGGGGTAGTGGCAGGTAATGTCAAAGCAGAAGGGATCCGCGAGATAGAACGCCACGGCCCCTTTATCATGCATGGCGATCCACAGCTGATGGACAAAATGGATCAACTGCTCAATGATTTTGTCGCACAACATCGCATGAAATTACCCGGTGATACCGCCTATGAGCCATGCTATAAAATCGAGCTCTAGAAGGTAACGATGAGCGAATCGCGTTCACATCCCCCACCAAACAAGGTGATAAGCTCAAATTCAGATTCGTAATCTGGCCGGTTTTGATTACAATAAGGGCCTGATAAGCCCTTATTGTTGTTGATTGCTGGTTATGTCCCTTCACCTGGTTATTATTGATGCCCTTAATTTGATCCGCCGTGTACACTCTGCACAGCCTGATCCGAATGACATCGCCCGAACGGCACAAACCACCACTCGCACACTGCAACGCATCATTAATGAAGCCCAGCCGAGCCATATGATCGCGGTTTTTGACCATCAATTAGCCGATCGTGGCTGGCGCGCTCAATTACTACCTAGCTACAAAGCCAACCGCAAACCGATGCCAGAAATGCTCCAGCAAGGATTAGAAACCATTCAAGATGCGTGGTGGCAACTCGGGATTGATTCGCTGTTATCCGAAGGTGATGAAGCAGATGATTTGATCGCGACACTGGCCTGTAAAGTCGCCGGACGGCAACAAAAAGTCACCATCATTTCGACCGATAAAGGCTACTGCCAACTGCTTTCACCAACCTTGCAAATTAGAGACTATTTTCAGCAGCGCTGGTTAGATCAACCGTTTATCGCCCAAGAATTTGGCGTAGCACCAGCACAATTGACCGACTACTGGGGCTTAACCGGGGTCAGTTCAAGCCAAATTCCAGGCGTCGTCGGGATTGGCCCTAAAGCGGCGCAACAAATTTTGCACCAGTTTAGCAGCATTGAACAAGCGTATTTAAGCCCTGAACTGGCGGATAAATACCGTAAAAAACTCGAACCTCAGATTGAGATGGCGCGGATCTGCAAACAAATCAGTACATTAAAAACCGATATTGAACTTGGTTTTAACTTACAAGAGATCCGCTTTAGCGCGCCCTCCAGCAGCTAACACTGTGCTGTTGGTCGATGCTTGGCGTTGCACATCGATCGCCAATATGCCCAATTCCAGCACCAGCAGAGAGTACACCCTATCACTACACTTGCTGCAGAATCTCTACCTGCTCACTGCGTGCCTTGTTCAGCATCCAGTCACGAAATGTGGCCACCCGCCCGATGTCCGCTTGTTTTTCATGACACACCACATAAAAAGCATTATTGGTCATCAGCACTTGATCAAACGGTGCGATTAAGCGCCCAGCATCCATTTCGGGTTGGGCTAATACGTTATTACCCAGCGCCACCCCTTGACCATGGGCCGCCGCTTGCAACACCATAGTTGAGTGGCTGAAAATCGGCCCGTGGTTAACATTGACGTTGTTGAGACTATTTTCTTTGGCAAACTGCTTCCAATCTTTGCGCGAAGTATCGTGCAACAGAGTGTGATGAGCTAAATCACTTAAGGTTTCCATCGGCTTATTGCCCAGCAACAACGCAGGTGAACAGAGCGGGATCAGAAACTCTTGATACAGCTTATCGGCACGCAGCCCAGGCCAACTACCGCGACCATAATAGATCGCCACATCAACATCATCCGCCAGCGATCCCTCATCCATATCAACCGCTTTGATCCGCACATCAATATCCGGCTCTTGCTGGTTAAAATCCGCCAAACGCGGCACTAGCCACTGGATAGCAAAGCTCGGTGGCAAACTGATCGTCAATGCGCCTTTTTCACTGCGTTCAAGTAATTTATCTGTGGCTTCAGCTAATGAACCAAAAATATCTTTAATATCCAGAAAGTAACTTTGCCCCTCTTCGGTCAGCAGCAAAGATCGATTACGGCGCCGGAATAATTTCAAACCAAGAAACTCTTCTAACGCTTTGATTTGGTGGCTAACTGCGGCCTGTGTCACAAATAATTCTTCACCAGCTCGAGTAAAACTTAAATGGCGAGCTGCCGCTTCAAACACTTTTAACGAATTGAGAGGAGGTAATCTTCTGGACATACAGACACTCGGTTAGTGATTAGTTTTTTTTATCTGAAACATTATAATTTGTCCGTTGCTAATCGACCAGAGAAAATCTATATTTCACCGCGTAACAGCGGCCTGAACGGCTTGATTTCTTTGTAAATCAATAGGCTTAGTTGTTGCGATGTTGTGTTTGCAAACTCGAATTTCGAGTTAGGTAGTTTCTACCCTCTGTTTTGTGCAATTATCCCTGCCACAAAACAAATACTTCCTGTATTTATTTTTGACCTGTCTGTCAAATTTTTAGCACCGCCTCTGGGCGGTGTTTTTTTATCTCCCGCCATTAAACAGATTCCGTTGAGTGAACCCCGTTAATTAAGCAAAAAAAACGCACCGCCTGCTCAGCAAACGGTGCGTGATAACCAACATGACTAACGTTTATGGACGATACACTTTCACGTTGCTAAATCCTTGTTCTTGCAAATACAAGGCTTGCAAACGGCTCATCACCCCACGCGCGCAGTACAACAAGTACGTTTTCGATGGATCTAAATCACCAAACTGAGTCGCTAACTTGTAAAACGGCAGGTGCTTAACGGTCACGCCATCCAGTTGCAGTGGACTCTCGTCTTCTTCATCTGGGCTACGAATATCCAGCACCACCGCATTGGCTTGGTCAGCAATGCTAACCTGTTCCACTTCTGGTGCTTGTTCCAGCGACTGTTTACCAATTTCACGAATATCGATCTGGCGTGCGTTGTACACTACTTGCTCAAGCAGCGCAAAATCAAATTTCGCTTCTTCTTGCTCAAGTTTCGCTTGCACCGCTTTAACGGTAGGGCTTTTCGAAATCACCCCACAAAATTCAGGCATGGTTTTGGCAAAATCTTCGGTACCAATCTCGCGCGCCAGCCGAATAATGTCATCTTTGTCCCAGTTGATCAGCGGACGCAAAATCAGCGTATCGGTTACATTGTCGATATGGCGTAGATTGGTTAAGGTTTGGCTCGACACTTGGCCTAGCGCTTCACCAGTCACCAAAGCCTGAATACCTAACTTTTCAGCCACCATACCAGCGGCACGCATAAACATACGCTTTAACACCACGCCCATCTGGCCATCGTCGATCTTTTCTAAGATTTCAGCCACGATCGGCTCAAAATCAATCGCAATAAACCGCACTTTGGCCGATGAACCGTATTTCTGCCACAAGTAGTAAGCGGTTTGCTTGACGCCAATTTCATGAGCTGGGCCACCAAGATTGAAGAAGCAGTAATGCACTTTTGAACCGCGTTTAATGTGTAGGTAGCTCGACACGCCTGAGTCAAAACCGCCAGAGATCAAACTCAGCACATCTTCTTGGGTACCGAGCGGGAAGCCGCCCAAACCTTTATAACGAGCGATGATTTGGTTGAGCAGATCATCAGCCACTTCAACTTGAACCGTCACGTCTGGATTGGTCAGTTTCACTTTGGCACTGGCCACCGCTTGATTGAGGCCACCACCGACATAACGCTCAAGTTCAATCGAGGTAAAATCGTGCTTACCACGACGCTTAGCGCGCACCACGAAGGTTTTGTTTTCGATATTGGCTCGATTCAGCTCAAGCACCTGTTCATAAATGTTATGCAGATCGGTAAAGGTCGATTGCTGCACTTCCAAAACTTGCTGAATACCTGGCGTGGTGGTCAAAATTTCCAGCACTTCCGCATAATAGGTATCGCTGGCCGAGGTCACTTCGATATGATCGCGACGATTGAATACCGCCACCCCTTGTGTGCGGGCTTTCACAATAATTCGAATATTGCTTTCAAGGATCTTTGTGAAACGCTTACGCACCGATTCACTTTTCACAAAAATTTCCGGATGGGGTTTGACGATAAATTTCATAAGGTTATTCGCAATCTGAGTTAGACAATCTGCCAAGCTGCAGGTAAGGCGCTCTAAGGCGCTTACCGCTAAAGGGGCGCGATTATACACGATCCTCTGGTGCAGAGAAATGCCCATCAACTAGGCAAGTCATACGACTTGCCTTATGGTGATCGCCTACCTAGCGCGCTACTGCTCGCGATGGAACTTCATCACTAAACAGCGGCTCACCTTGCAAAATACTAATCTCGACCCGTCGGTTGAGCGCTCGTTGCGCTTCGCTATCATTGCGACCCAGTGGCTGAGTATCGGCTAAACCACGCACCTGTAATCGTAAGTGGTCAAAACCTTTCACTTTTTCCATTTCTTGCGCCACCGATACCGCGCGCTGAGCGGAAAGATCCCAGTTTGAACGATACAATTCAGAATCGAGCCTTTGATTATCGGTATGCCCAGTCACACGCACCTTGCCAGGAACATCTTTCACTAAATCGGCAATTTGTCGCACCAATGGACGGAATCTGGGCTGCAAAAATGCCGAACCTTCTGGGAAAGCTCCTTTTTCGCGGATCCGAATATCGATTTGTTGACCTAAATTTTCAACCTCAATCGCGCCTTGTTCGATTTCACGCGATAACGCTTTTTTAATGCTTTCAGCCACAATCTCCATCTGCTCAGACATGATTTGAGATTGCTGCTCTGACTGGGTGTTCTGATTATCTTGAGTGGCAGTGTCGGGCGATTGTCCCCCGGTCATTTGCCCCAAATCGCGCTGATTGCCACCCGCACGATCTGCATCCCCCTCTTGAAACTCAAGCGTTTGCTGGGTGATGTCGATGGTTTGCTGCATGATCACATCAATCGGCGTTGGTTCAGGACGCCCGGGACGAAACTCTTGAGCAATAATACTGGTGCCTTTCGGAATATCTTTCACTTCGAGACGATTTTGTACCCCAAAGGCAAACTTCATCGACCCTGCAATTTGCTTAAACTTGAGCACGTCCATCTCAGAAAATGACAGCAGCAAAACAAAGAAGCACACCAGCAGTGACATCAAGTCGGCAAAGGTACCAAGCCAAGCCGGCGCGCCAGGTGGTGGGCATTTACAAGGTTGTTGGTCATCCATCGTCAGTCAGCTCCGCTACTCTTTATCAACATCAAGCGAACGCTTGCTTGCGTTAAGGTAGTTCTTCAAATAACTATCGATAACTCTTGGGTTTTGTCCATCTTGGATCGCTAACACACCGTCCATAATCAAGCGGCGATTGAGCGTCTCCTGATCGCGGCGTAAGGCCAGTTTATCGGCAATCGGAAAACAGATCATATTAGCCAATATCGCACCATAAAGGGTGGTCAATAGTGCCACCGCCATCGCAGGACCGATCGATTTAGGGTCATCCATATTGGATAACATCGCCACCAATCCAACCAAGGTACCAATCATGCCCATCGCAGGAGCCACTTCCCCAAAAGAGCGAAACACTTGAGTGCCTTTACTATGCCGCTCATCGGTTAAAATTATGTCTTTTTGTAAAGTAGCACGCACCACATCGGCATCATGCCCATCCACCAACAAATCAATGCCTTTTTGCATAAACGGATTGGGAATTTCCATCTCTTCTAGCGCCAAAAAGCCACCTTTACGTGCCGCATCGGCCATTTCCACAATTTTGGCAATCAGATCTTCTGGCTCATCGGCTTTGAACATAAACGCTTTACCAGCGATTTTTCCGGCACCAAAAAATTGCCCAAAGGTGAACTTCATGAGCACCACGAAAGTTGAGCCACCGACTACAATCAGAATCGAAATAACGTCGACGAACATCACCAAGCTGCCGCCTAGCACCATCGCCATAAGAACGAAAGCTAAGCCGCCAATAAGACCTATCAATGTTGCTAAATCCACCAAGCACTCCTCAGGCTATACATTCGCGATAATCAAAAGCTTACTTTGATTATCGGCAACAGAATAAATTCTTTAAGCAAATTGTCTGTATTGACAGTGAAAAACCGGCCTAGTGTAGCGGAAAAGCAAGCAATAGGCTGCGCTCGGGTAGCGAGTTTTTATCCATCGATGCGTGCCTCAACGGACTTTTTTTCATTTCGTTATCTGACACGGTAAAAAAGCCTTCCGTTTCTGACAAAATCGTTTGGTTCAATTTGACCAACTCAGCCCCCTGAGGTAACTTTCGTGCATCTTAACTAAGGCATACCGATTATGGCGAACAAGAAACCAGAAAACATGTCGTTTGAATCGACGATCGATGAACTGGAACAGTTGGTTGAACAATTGGAAAGTGGCGATCTCGCTCTTGATGAAGCATTAAAAAAGTTTGAACGCGGTATTTCGCTCGCTAGAGCCGGTCAACTCAAGCTTGATGACGCCGAACAACGCGTACGCATTTTACTCAGTCAAAGTGACGATGCGCCGCTAAGCGATTTTAACCCAGTCGCGGAGTAAACCACTTCGCCAACGCCGTCGATCTCAAACCACAGATCCGGCACAACCGATACAGACGAGAGCCCTATGATTGAGGCGTTATCCTCATACCAACAGCGAAATAATCAGCAACTGGAGCAGTGGCTAGAGCAGATCCCGTTTCAAAACTTGCCATTGATCGAGGCGATGCGTTACGGGTTACTGCTTGGCGGCAAACGCGCACGCCCCTATTTGGTCTACATCACTGGGCAGATGTTGGGCTGCGCATTGAGCGAGCTCGATACCCCTGCGGCGGCCATTGAGTGTATCCATGCTTATTCACTGATCCATGATGATTTGCCGGCGATGGATGATGATGAATTACGCCGCGGCCAGCCGACCTGCCATATCCAATTTGATGAAGCGACCGCGATTTTAACTGGTGACGCCTTGCAAACACTCGCCTTTACCATTTTGGCGGAAGGCAGCTTGTCTGCAGCGGGAGAAACTCAGCGGGTTGCCATGATCCAAATCCTAGCGCAAGCCTCTGGTGCGCAAGGAATGTGTCTTGGACAAGCGCTCGATTTAGCGGCAGAAAACCGCTTAATCTCACTAGAACAATTACAAACCATCCATCGCAATAAAACCGGAGCGTTAATGCGCTGCGCGATCCGCTTAGGTGCATTGGCGGCAGGCGAAACAGGCCGCGCTATGTTGCCATATTTGGATCGCTACGCGGATGCGGTTGGACTAGCCTTTCAAGTACAAGATGATATTTTAGATATCATCAGCGACACGCAAACGCTCGGTAAACCACAAGGTTCGGATCAACAACTCAACAAAAGCACTTATCCTGCATTGCTCGGCTTAGCTGGAGCGCAGCAAAAGGCGCAGGCTTTATTACAAGAAGCGCTGCTAGCGTTAAGTGAGATCCCCTACAATACTCAGTCTCTGGAAGAGTTCGCCCGATATGTTGTCGAGCGCAAAAATTAAACCATAAGCGCGCATAGTTATGACTCTTGATATTTCAAAATACCCAACTCTAGCTCTGGCGAATACTCCAGATGAGCTGCGCAGCCTGCCTAAAGACATGCTGCCGAAACTGTGTGACGAGTTACGCAGTTACCTACTCAATTCGGTCAGCCAATCAAGCGGCCATTTAGCCTCAGGGCTAGGTACGGTCGAGCTCACCGTCGCACTGCATTATGTCTACCGCACCCCCTTTGATCAGTTGATTTGGGATGTCGGCCACCAAGCTTACCCACACAAAATTTTGACTGGACGACGCGATCAGATGCCGACCATTCGCCAAAAAGAGGGCTTACACCCCTTCCCTTGGCGCGAAGAGAGTGAATACGACACTCTGTCTGTTGGCCACTCTTCAACCTCAATCAGTGCCGCGTTGGGTATGGCCATTTGTGCGGGTAAAGAAGGTCAAGACCGTAAAGTGGTCAGCGTGATTGGCGATGGCGCAATTACCGCGGGCATGGCGTTTGAGGCGATGAATCACGCTGGCGATGTCCATCCCGACATGCTGGTGATCCTCAACGATAATGAAATGTCGATTTCGGAAAATGTCGGTGCGCTGAATAATCATTTAGCCCAAGTGCTATCGGGCAGTTGGTACACGTCGATTCGCGAAGGAAGCAAAAAAGTACTTTCCGGTATTCCACCAATCAAAGAGCTGGTACGCCGCACCGAAGAGCATTTGAAAGGCATGGTGGTGCCGGGCACGTTATTTGAGGAGCTTGGCTTTAACTATATTGGTCCGGTTGATGGCCATGATGTACTGGAACTGATCAAAACCCTGAAAAATATGCGCGAGCTAAAAGGGCCACAGTTTTTGCACGTCATGACCAAAAAAGGCAAAGGCTACGCACCGGCGGAGAAAGATCCGATCGGCTATCATGGGGTACCTAAATTTGATCCAAGCCATGATAGCTTGCCGAAAAGCAACAACCCTCAGCCAACTTTCTCGAAAATCTTCGGTGATTTTCTGTGTGATATGGCCGCGCAAGATCCAAAACTGCTGGCGATCACGCCTGCGATGCGCGAAGGCTCCGGCATGGTGCGCTTCTCAAAAGAGTACCCGGAGCAATACTTTGATGTGGCGATTGCTGAACAACATGCCGTTACCCTCGCAACCGGTATGGCGATTGCTGGCTATCATCCGATTGTGGCGATTTACTCAACCTTTTTACAGCGCGGTTACGATCAACTGATCCACGATGTGGCGATAATGAACCTACCGGTAATGTTTGCTATCGACCGAGCTGGGATTGTCGGCGCAGATGGTCAAACTCACCAAGGGGCATTTGATTTAAGCTTTATGCGCTGCATCCCGAATATGCTGATCATGGCACCGGCTGACGAAAATGAGTGCCGGCAGATGCTCTATACTGGCCACCAACATCAAGGGCCAAGCGCCGTCCGTTATCCACGCGGTAACGGCATGGGCGTTGAGCTAAAGAATGACTTTAGCGCATTAGACATCGGTAAAGGGCGCATCATGCGTGAAAGTCAGGCTAACTCCGGTGAAAAAGTGGCGATTTTAAACTTTGGTACGCTATTACCAAATGCTTTAGCGGCCGCAGAGAAACTCAATGCAACGGTGGCCGATATGCGTTTTGTTAAACCGTTGGATCAAGACTTAATCCAGCAGTTAGTCCAAAGCCACGATGTGTTAGTGACGTTAGAAGAAAACGCGATTGCAGGCGGCGCTGGGGCCGGAGTGATTGAGCTGATGATGCAACAAAAATGGATTAAGCCGGTATTGAATTTAGGCCTGCCGGATCAATTCATCGTGCAAGGTTCGCAGCAACAGATGCATGCTGAACTGGGCTTAGATAGCGCAGGGATCGAACATGCGATCCGTCGCTACCTTGCCAAGTAGACGCACTTTAATCACCCACGCTTGGATCACCACGCATTAACGAGTAAAGCCTTCATCACGAAGGCTTTGCTGTTATTGGCACGCGAAATTATACTTTCGCGCACCATTGTCAATGGGGCTAAGCCCTAACGATTCAGCAAGCTAGCTGGCCAAGCAAACTCATTCAACAAGCCTTGCCACACCTGATCGACACTAGCGCGCAACAACAAAGGCTGCTGAGTGTAAGGATGGACAAAAAGCAACTCGCTGGCATGCAACATCAAACGCTGCGCCGAAAAGTGTTCCCGAAACAATCGGTTATGCACACCATCACCATGGGTGGTATCCCCGACAATCGGATGGCGCAAGTGCGCCATATGCCGCCGTAATTGATGCTTACGCCCAGTCTTGGGTTGCATTTCCATCAAGCAATAACGCGTGGTTGAAAATTTTCCAGTCGCAATCGGCAGTTCCACATGCGCCAGTGGTCGATAAGCGGTGATCGCCGACTGCGCGGGTTTATCTTGCTGGGCAAATTTATCGGCGATTTTATCCAACTCTTCTTTGAGTGGGTAATCAAGCACATCCGCCTCGCGGATCCAACCGCGCACAATCGCGTGGTAGGTTTTCTCCATCTCATGATTGGCAAACATCGGCATCACATCGGAGGCAATTTGACTGGAAAGTGCAAACACCAACACGCCGGATGTCGGGCGATCTAAGCGGTGCAGTGGAAAGACATGTTGGCCAATTTGATCGCGCAAAGTCTGCATCACAAACTGAGTTTCATGCTTATCAAGCCATGAACGATGCACTAGCATGCCAGCCGGTTTATTGACGGCGACCAAATACTCATCTTGATAAATAATCTCTAGCATCTATTGGCACACCTCATCAATACGTCGGATCAGCGCCAGCAGCGGTTGGTACTGCGCCTCTCCCTGCCACGCTTCGGCAAAATAAGGCTCCAGTGCAAAACCGCGCGGCACGCTGGCCTGAGCGATGGCTTGTTGCATTTTCGGTACAAAAATCCACTGTAACCACTGCTCAGGGGCTAACGTATCCACCGCAAAAGGCGCTTGGCTAGCCAGTGCTTGCGCACTCGGTGGCGTTGTCTGCCACAACTGCAGCGCGCGCAAACTCGACTCCAACTCGACGAGTAAATTCCCCAATCGGGTGTTCAACAACATAATAGATCCGATTTATCTGTAGGCTAGTTTTCAAAAAGTGCCATAGAATAGCACCGATTCTCACCACAAGGTGATGAACCAACGCGTTATTGTACTCATAACTCCTGTACTGATAACGCCTGTACTGATGTCTCTGCCCAAGTTTGGAGCAGTTCTGTTATGAGCTCCCAGCACACCAAGGATAAAGCATGATCGGTGATTTATTGTGGATATTAGCCCTCTGCTGCGCCGGATGGGGATTTTGGCAGCAGCGCCACCAAGCGGAAACCGCCAGACAGGCGATTCAACGCCACTGCACCCAGCTTGATTTACAGCTACTCAATGTAGCTTTTGGTCAGCACAAATTCAGAACCAGCCAAGGTGCATGGGGTTTGCATACGGTGTATCTGTTTGAATTTTCAGCGCTTGGTGATGATTGTTATCAAGGTCAGCTAGAAATGCGCGGCTTAAGAGTAGGACGTTTTAGCCTGCCGCCATACCGAATTTAACTCAAGATTATCTCAGCAGCGCTAAGCGCTTTTGCTGACTGGCCATTTTGTCAGTAAGATGCCAGCAAACTCCGATCAGGAACGATGATTATGCAGACCACCAACGTTTCGCAACAACTAGAACAGATCCTTAATCAGCTCACCCAACAAGGCAAAACACCCTCGGTGGCGTTGGTCAAAGCGCGTTTAACCACCCCCGTGCCAATGCCAGCCATCATTGCTGCGCTCAAAAGTTGGAAAAATAGCCAACGCATTCCGAGCATCGAAGTGGCAGCCCCAATGCCTGCAAGTCTTGAGCAGCGGGTTGCCCTGTTAGAACAAACCTTATTGCAACTCTCAGCACGGGTCGCTGAATTAGAAGCCAGCACCCAAGGAGCACCAGTATGAAAATTTGGGTTGATGCCGATGCATGTCCAAAAGTGATCCGCGAAACCTTGATCCGCGCCGCAGAGCGTACCGGTATCGAGTGTACCTTTGTCGCCAACCATCTGATCCCACTGCCAAAGCGCGATAACATTCGGGCGCTGCAAGTCTCTGCAGGATTTGATATTGCCGATAATGAGATAGTCAGACGCAGCGAAGCGGGCGATTTGGTGATCACCGCCGATATCCCCCTTGCCGATGAAGTGATCAGCAAAGGCGGTTTAGCGCTCAACCCACGGGGGGAGCTGTACACCAAAGAAACCATCAAAGCGCGGCTCAATATCCGTGATTTTATGGATACCATGCGCGCCAGCGGTATTCAGACTGGTGGTCCGGCAGCACTTTCGCAAACCGATCGCCGCGAATTTGCCAATCATCTCGACCGGATTTTAGCCAAGCGTCGAGCATAAACCCTACACTGTCGATGGCCTGCCAGCTCGGTGGCAGGCTCAGCTAAGATGCCATTTCGCCTTGTGCAACGCTGAACCTACATCACGGCGCGCGATTTTTGCCACCAGCTATGCTATTTTTCGCTTATTCGCGCCGACCTATCATCACAATATGCATTCGATTGCCCCAATTGCCATTATTGAAAGCCCATACCAAGAGAAGTTTGCCGTTCCTCGTCAACCTCGTTTAGTACCGAGTGCTAGGGCGAGAGTTAAACTGCTCGGCGAAGCCAACTGCGCAGAGGCGATCCGTGGGATTGAACAATTTAGTCATCTATGGCTGCTGTTTTTGTTTGACCAAAACCTCGCCGCCGGTTGGAAACCGACCGTGCGCCCGCCTCGCCTTGGCGGCAATCAGCGCTTGGGAGTTTTCGCCTCCCGTGCTACGTTTCGCCCGAATGGCATCGGCATGTCCGCGGTTGAGCTACATGGGGTGAGTAAACAAGGTGATCAGTATTATCTCGAACTTGGCAGCGTCGATTTGGTCAATGGCACGCCGATTATTGATATCAAACCTTATATTCCCTACTCCGATGCGATCCCTGACGCACAAGGCGGTTACGCCGATCAAGCACCTGTCTGTCTACCAGTCAGCTTTAGCCCATCCGCCGAGCACGTACTCAACACTCATGCAGCCGGAGAACAGCGCCGCGCGGTGATCCATCAAGTGCTGGCGCAAGATCCGCGCCCGGCTTACAAAAAAAATCATGCTGACCACAAGTTATATGCGGTGAATTTGTACGATTGGAACGTGAAATTCAGCGTGAGCAACCAAGCAATCGTAGTCAGCGCAATTGAACCCTTTTGACAAAACCATTTGGCTGATATTATTAGCGCCCAAATTCGCTTGATAGCTGACTCCTGTTAAGGCGATTCCTTAAACTTTGATAAAACGGATACCATAGAATGCGTACCAGTAACTATCTTCTTTCCACTCTGAAGGAGACTCCAAACGACGCAGAAGTTGTGAGCCACAAGCTCATGCTCCGTGCAGGTATGATTCGTAAGCTGGCTTCAGGTCTTTATACTTGGCTGCCTACGGGTCTGCGTGTACTGCGTAAAGTCGAAAACATCGTTCGCCAAGAGATCGATAATGCCGGTGCTATCGAAACCTTGATGCCGGTGGTGCAGCCGTTTGAGTTGTGGGAAGAAACAGGTCGCTCTGAAAAAATGGGCCCGGAGTTACTGCGCTTTACTGACCGCCATGAGCGTCCGTTTGTATTAAGCCCAACCGCTGAAGAAGTGATCACCGCGCTGGTGCGTAATGAAGTAAGCTCGTACAAGCAACTGCCACTGAACCTGTACCAAATCCAAACCAAATTCCGTGATGAACGCCGCCCACGTTTTGGGGTGATGCGCGCCCGTGAATTCTGCATGATGGATGCGTACAGCTTTGACATCGACAAAGCGGGCCTAGAAAAATCCTACGAAGCCATGCACGTTGCGTATTGTAAAGCGTTTGACCGTATGGGCCTCGATTACCGCCCAGTGCTAGCAGATACCGGCGCGATCGGTGGTAACGGCTCACACGAGTTCCACGTATTGGCGGAAAGTGGCGAAGATCTGATCGCCTTCTCAACCGAATCCGATTACGCGGCCAACATCGAAAAAGCCGAAGCGGTGGCACCGACGATTGAGCGCCCTGCGCCTGCGCAAGCGATGACGTTAGTGGATACACCTAACGCAAAAACCATCGCAGAATTGGTTGAGCAGCATGGTCTGCCTATCGAAAAAACCGTGAAAACCCTGTTTGTTAAAGCCTCAGATGAAATCGATGCGCCTATCGTTGCGCTGCTCATCCGTGGTGACCATGAACTGAACGAAATCAAAGCCGAGAAACTGGCACAAGTGGCCTCGCCGCTGGAAATGGCCAGCGAAGAAGAGATCCGTGCACTGATCGGTGCTGGCCCTGGCTCATTGGGTCCAGTCGGCCTGCAACTACCATTCATCGTTGACCGTACGGTTGCGGTGATGAGCGATTTCGGCGCAGGAGCCAATATCGATGGCAAACACTACTTCGGTATCAACTGGGAACGTGACGTGGCACTGGGCCAGGTGGAAGATCTGCGTAATGTGGTAGAAGGCGACGTTAGTCCATGCGGCCAAGGTACACTGCTGCTCAAACGCGGTATCGAAGTGGGCCACATCTTCCAATTGGGCACGAACTACTCAGCCAAAATGAACTGTGGCGTACTTGACTCAAATGGTAAAAACACCATTTTGGAGATGGGTTGTTACGGGATCGGTGTTTCTCGGGTGGTGGCTGCGGCTATCGAGCAGAACCATGATGATTACGGCATCATCTGGCCTGATGCGCTTGCGCCTTTCCAAGTCGCGATTGTACCGATGAACATGCACAAATCTGAGCGCGTTCAACAAGCGGCTGAAACACTGTACGCAGAATTAACCGCTGCGGGTATTGAAGTGCTGTTTGATGATCGTAAAGAGCGCCCAGGGGTTATGTTCTCCGATATGGAACTGATTGGCGTGCCACACACCATCATCATTGGTGAGCGCAGCATGGATGAAGGCCACTTCGAATATAAACATCGTCGTAGTGGTGAAAAACAAGCGGTGGCGATGGCGTCGATCCACGAGTTTATCCAAGCTCAGATCGCCTAATCACCGGCACGAGCAACATCGCGCTCAATCAACTCATCAGGTCGCTCTCGGGCGGCCTTTTTATTACTTATGCCAGCCCAGAGCTGATCGCCGGATAATCATTGTTCAAATGAGCGGTGAGTTTGCGTTTGCGCAAGTGGCAAGTTTGGTATTTCCACCCGCTCTGTGTATATTGAGAGCAGTTATCATTTGAGGACAACCCAATGCAAGTTTACGATTGTTGTGAATTAGTACGCGAGCTTTACGCGCAAATTGGCAGTGGCGATCAAGGCTACATTCCTAAAGCGATCAGTTGTGCGCTGCGCACATTAAACGAGATCGCCGCCGATCCCGCTTTACCGCTCGAAACCAGACAAAAAGCCGCATTTGCCGCGGCCAATTTACTGATTTCCGATTTTGAGGATTAATCCCCCATGAACTTAGCCAACTTTGCCACCATGGATCCGATCATGCTGATGAGCATCGTGAACATGAAACTGCGTGACGATTTTGCTGGCGATTTAGACAAACTGGTCAACTATTTCGATATTGATCGCAGCGCATTAGAAGCTAAATTAGCCAGCGCAGGCTTTGAGTTTTTAGCACCAGTCGGCCAATTTCGCTAAACCAATGATCATAGCTAAGCGCCGAGGGTCATAGTAAAGCACCCAAGGTCATAGCCAAGCGCCCTTAATCAAAGCGGTGCGCAGCAAATTAGCAGCCCCCAGCCTAGCTGGGGGTTTTCTTTATACAAAAAAGCGCAGAGATTTCTCTCTGCGCTTTTGGTTGTTCGTTAGCTTAAGATTAACTCACATTAACCTTTAACCAAGGTATTTACGGGCATTTTGGAACATCCGCATCCAAGCGCCGTTCTCACCCCAATTATCTGGGTGCCATGAGTTGGCTACAGTACGGAAAACACGCTCAGGGTGCGGCATCATGATCGTCACTCGACCATCTTGAGTGGTTAAGCCGGTGATCGCATTAGGTGAACCGTTCGGGTTACTTGGGTAAGCTTGAGTTGGCTGACCAAAGTTATCCACGAAACGCACAGCCACAGTGCCAGATTGCTCCAGCGCCGCCAAATGCTGCTCATTGCGCACTTCAACACGCCCTTCACCGTGAGATACTGCAATCGGCATTCTTGAACCGGCCATTTCACTAAAGAATAGCGACGGTGATTTTTGCACTTCGACTAAGCTAAAGCGCGCTTCAAACCGCTCAGATTCATTGCGCACAAAACGTGGCCACAACTCAGCACCTGGGATCAAATCACGCAGGTTAGACAGCATCTGACAGCCATTACACACCCCGAGTGAAAAGCTATCTTTACGCTGGAAGAACTGCTCAAACTGCTCACGCGCTTGCGGATTAAACAGGATTGATTTTGCCCATCCTTCGCCCGCGCCCAGAACATCACCGTAAGAGAAACCACCACACGCGACTAAACCTTGATAAGCATCGAGCACGGTTTGTCCGGTTAAAATATCGCTCATATGGATATCGACCGCATCAAAACCTGCGCGATCAAAGGCGGCCGCCATTTCCACATGCGAGTTGACACCTTGCTCACGCAAAATAGCCATCTTCGGACGTGCACCTTTGCCGATGTAAGGTGCCGCTATGTCGGCTTGCACATCGTAGCTTAGCTTGGCGCTCAAACCTGGGTCACGGTTATCTTGTTTGGCGGCAAACTCTTGATCCGCACAGGCGGAATTATCACGCAATGCCTGCATCTTATGGGTCATTTCCGCCCAGATGGTACGCAGTTCAGTACGAGAACGCTCCATCAACACTTGCTCACCACGGGTGATCAGCAAGCGATCGGTCGCTTCTACTTCACCAATCACGTGTGAGCAGGTCGCCAAACCATGTGCCGATAACGTAGCAAATACGATATCCAGTTCAGTATTTTTTACCTGCAGCACAGCACCCAACTCTTCATTGAACAGTGCCGCCAGCGCATCATCGCCTAAGCTCTCAATATTGGCTTTGATGCCACAGTGACCCGCAAAAGCCATTTCTGCCAGCGTCACCAATAAACCGCCGTCGCCTTTGTCGTGATAAGCCACCAGCTTGTCGTCACGCACTAAAGCTTGCAGCGCATCAAAGAAGGCTTTGAGCTGGGCTGGGTTATCAACGTCAGCCGGTTTATCACCCAATTGCTTGTACACTTGCGCCAATGCGGTGGCACCAAGCCGATTCTGGCCGTTACCTAAATCAATCAACACTAAGCTGCTATCACCAAGATCGGTGCGCAGTTGTGGTGTGACCGTGTTACGAATGTCTTCAACCCGCGCAAAAGCGGTGATGATCAGCGATAGCGGCGAAGTCACTTCTTTCTGCTCGCCATTTTCTTGCCACTTGGTTTTCATCGACATCGAATCTTTGCCAACTGGGATCGTGATCCCCAGCGCTGGGCATAGCTCTTCGCCAATCGCTTTTACCGCTTCATAAAGACCAGCATCTTCGCCCGGATGACCGGCTGGAGACATCCAGTTAGCCGAGAGTTTAATGCGCTTAAGGTCACCAATATCGGTGGCAGCAATGTTAGTGATCGCTTCGCCTACCGCTAAACGTGCTGATGCACCGAAATCTAACAATGCCACTGGGGTACGCTCCCCCATCGACATCGCTTCACCGTGATAAGAATCAAAACTTGCAGCGGTTACCGCGCAGTTGGCGACCGGAACTTGCCATGGGCCAACCATTTGATCACGCGCTACGAGGCCGGTTACTGAGCGATCACCAATGGTGATCAAGAACGTTTTTTCAGCCACGGCCGGTAAACGCAATACGCGATCCAGTGCTTGGTTAAGTTCAATCCCTGAGCGATCTAACGCTGGACTCGCCACTTTCAGTGAATTCGCTTCGCGATGCATCTTAGGGGCTTTGCCAAGCAAGATTTCCATCGGCATATCGATTGGTGTGTTGTCAAAATGACTATCTTCTAGCGTCAAGTGACGCTCTGCAGTGGCTTCACCGACGACCGCATAAGGCGCACGTTCACGCTGACAAATCGCCTCAAAACGCGGCATATCTTGTGCCGCTACCGCCAACACATAGCGCTCTTGCGATTCATTACACCAGATTTCTAACGGGCTCATGCCCGGCTCATCATTCGGTACACTGCGCAGTTGGAATTTGCCACCACGATCGCCATCATTGACCAATTCAGGCAGCGCGTTAGAAATACCACCGGCACCCACATCATGGATAAAGGCGATTGGGTTTTGTTCACCCAATTGCCAGCAGCGGTCGATCACTTCCTGACAACGGCGCTCCATCTCTGGGTTTTCACGCTGTACCGAAGCAAAATCCAAATCTTCTGCAGATTGGCCAGAGGCCATTGACGAAGCTGCGCCGCCGCCAAGACCAATGTTCATCGCAGGACCACCAAGTACGATCAGTTTAGCGCCGACCGGGATCTCTTTTTTCTGAACATGCTCGGCGCGAATGTTGCCCATACCACCAGCAATCATGATCGGCTTGTGATAACCACGCACCTCTTCACCGGCGTGTGAAGTCACTTTTTCTTCATAAGTACGGAAATAACCGAGCAGATTTGGACGACCAAATTCGTTATTGAACGCCGCACCACCGAGTGGGCCTTCCAGCATGATATCCAGCGCATTGACGATGCGACTTGGTTTACCAAAATCGCTTTCCCATGGCTGCTCGAAACCTGGGATTCGTAAGTTTGAGGTAGTAAAGCCGACTAAACCTGCTTTAGGTTTACCGCCAATCCCGGTAGCACCTTCATCACGGATCTCACCGCCCGAACCGGTTGAAGCGCCCGGCCAAGGCGAAATCGCGGTTGGGTGGTTATGAGTTTCTACCTTCATCAAAATATGCGCATCTTCATGATGATAGGTATATTTACGGCTATCAGGATCTGGGAAGAAACGACCCACAGTCGAGCCGGTCATCACTGCGGCATTATCTTTATAGGCGGACAGTACGTGATCCGGCGTCTGCTCAAAGGTGTTTTTGATCATCTTGAACAGTGATTTATCTTGCACCGCACCATCAATCGTCCAATCTGCATTGAAAATTTTATGACGGCAGTGCTCAGAGTTCGCTTGCGCAAACATCATCAATTCGATGTCATTAGGATTGCGGCCAAGCTTGGTAAAACTCGCGACCAAATAGTCGATTTCATCTTCCGCCAATGCCAGACCAAGGGAAACGTTTGCCTCTTCAAGCGCACGACGACCACCGGCCAACACATCGACCTGACTCATTGGGGTCGGTTGTGCAACACTAAACAGTTGCTGCGCATCGGTGAGTTCTGCGAACACCACTTCCATCATACGATCGTGCAGCAGCGCTTTAAGAGTCAGGACTTGCGCATCCGTCAGTGGCGCTTCTGTCTCCACATAATAAGCCGTACCGCGCTCTAAGCGCTTAATGGTACTTAACCCACAGTTATGCGCGATATCGGTGGCTTTCGAAGACCAAGGAGAAATGGTACCCGGACGCGGTGTCACCAGCAGCAGTAGGCCTTGTGGCTGATGTTCTTGAATGGTTGGACCGTAAGTGAGCAGTTGTTCGAGCTTTGCCAACTCTTGTTGATTAAGCTCGGCATTAAGATCGGCAAAATGCATAAACTCAGCATAAATACCCGTTACCGGTAGGTGTTGTTGATGACACGCAGTAAGGAGCTTGTTAACACGAAACTCTGAAAGAGCTGGGGAGCCACGCAAAATTCTCATGTGCTTAGGTCTCTATGTCCAATTGATTGAGGTGTAATTGGCATAAACTCTTTTAAATACAGAAAATTAAACTGTAAACAACCAATGTATGCCGATTTCACCTCAGCTAATGGCTGCGCATTATAGAGCAATTCTTTTTGTGACGTAACACCAAAAGCAACCGTTTGCGTCATTTTTTTCGTTAATTTTGAGTTACGGCCCATTTGCACAAATCTTCGAGCTAAATGACAGGCTATTCAGTGAGGACTTTGCCAAAACCAGCGCCTTTGATATAAAGACATCTGTCTTGATGAGAGAAAACCCAAATTGATGACTCCTTTTGCCTATAAACTCCCCATTCGCGCACTCTGGCTAGGCTTATTGAGCCTAGTGCTGCTCGGCTGCCAAATTGATTCTGAGCCGAAAAGCGAGCTAGAAAAAATCCGTGAGCGCGGGGTATTACGGGTCGGCACACTGAATAATCCGCTCTCCTACTACATTGGTCCCGATGGCCCAACCGGATTGGATTACGAGTTAGCTCGCGAATTTGCTAAAGAGCTGGGGGTAAAACTGGAAATGAAGCCAGCCTATCGCCTTGCTAGCCTGTTTCCAGCGCTGAAAAATGGCGAAGTGGATATTATTGCCGCTGGATTAAGCCAAACCGAGCAGAGGTTAAAAGACTTTCGGGCAGGTCCCGCCTATTACTATGTGTCGCAGCAGGTCGTCTATAAAAAAGGTGCATGGCGACCTCGCGACTTCAGACAGTTGGTCGAACGCCAACAAACATTACGCAAAGATAATCTTGAATTGGATTTTTTCAGCGTGGTGGATGACTCACATTTTGAATACACCTTGCAAGCCAAGCAGCAACTGCACCCAGAGTTTCAATTTGATGTTGATACCAATTCCGATGTGAATGATCTGCTGAAAAAAGTATCACAAGGTGAATTGCTGTTTACCATGGCTGATTCGGTCGAAGTGTCTCTGTCACAGCGAGTCTACCCTGATTTAGCCGCGGCATTTGAGCTGACCGAAGATCAACCTATCTCATGGTTTTTACGTCGGTCGGATGATGAAAGTCTGTATGCTTTGATGATTGAGTTTTTTGGTAATTTAAAACAGTCTGGTTATCTTGCTTCATTGGAAGAAAAATACATTGGCCATGTCGGTGCCTTTGATTATGTCGATACGCGCGCCTTTATTCGTGCCCTTGACAGCCGATTACCGAGATGGATGCCGATATTCCAACAATACTCAGCTGAGTTTGATTGGCGCTTAGTCGCAGCATTAGCGTATCAAGAATCACACTGGAATCCGTATGCAAAATCACCGACTGGGGTGCGCGGCTTAATGATGTTAACCCTACCCACCGCACGCAGTGTCGGTGTTAGCGATCGCCTCGATCCTGAACAATCGATTCGTGGTGGAGTTGAATATCTGCGGCGAATGATGGTGCGCGTGCCTGATTCGATTTCTGAACATGAAAAAATTTGGTTTGCACTAGCCTCTTACAATATCGGCTATGGCCATATGATGGATGCGCGGCGTTTAACCAAGAGTCAAAATGGCGATCCTGATTCATGGGTCGACGTCAAAGATCGTCTCCCCCAGTTACAACAGAAGAAATATTTCACCCAAACACGTTATGGCTATGCCCGGGGGGAAGAAGCGCGTAGCTATGTGGAAAACATTCGACGTTACTATCAAAGCATTATTGGCCATCTTGAACAGCATCAAGTCGCGGTCGGTGATGAAAGCATCGAAGATCTGGCAGTCATTGAATTTGATGAAACTTTACTTAATCAAGACACCAGCAATGATGAGCTTGATGAAGAAGTGGTTAAACTCGAAGCGGAATCCATCGGTAATCGTAACCGCGATTTATCATCGGCTGATGAAAAGCAAAAATAGCTCGTTGATTTTTTGCTAAGAAAATCGCTAAATCAAGGCGTGAATGCGATTGATTGCCTATAGTCAAAAATAAGTAACATTCACGCGTGATAATACACCTAAACAACTTGGGGTTGCAGGTAGGCGGCAAGTGAGTAAGTCCTCATGAGCATAGACAAACTATGTGATTGGAGTGAACGAACCTAGCCAACACCATTGCAGCTTAAAGTAGGAAGGGTACACACGGATTGTAGGTTCCACCCCCTAAGGGGTTGGTTTTTTATCTCAGTAAGCAGTAGGAGGGTGTTTTATGTTGCGACGTAAACGTCAAACAAAACTCCTGAACAAAACCGTATCAGCCAATCGTCGCCGCCGTATGTTAGCCAACAGCAAGAAAAAACTGCTGGCTCGTCACCGCGCTTTCGTACAACTGATCGAAGCGTAATATGCTCGAAACTTAATAGCTCGTATGGCAAACATCACTCGATGTTTGCCAAAGATTCACAGCTCCAATGACCTTTGCGCCTTACGTTGGCTTTTGATCTCTTTACGGCGACGCTGGAAAAAAGCTTGCAACTGAGCGCGACATTCTGACTCCAACAGTCCCTTTTCAACCGTCGCATAATGGTATGCCGCTTGGCTGCTAAACAGATCCATCACCGTCCCCGCCGCTCCCGCTTTCAAATCCGGTGCACCATACACCACCCGTTTCACTCGGCTATGTAATAAGGCTCCGGCACACATTGGGCAAGGTTCTAGCGTGACATATAAGGTGGTATCGAGCAGTCGATAGTTATTGAGCACCACTCCTGCTTTGCGGATCGCATCAATTTCAGCGTGTGCTGTCGCATCATGCTGCGTAATCGAACCGTTCCAACCTTCTGCAATAATCTCACCATCACGCACTAATACTGCCCCAACCGGAACTTCACCCTGTTGCTCGGCATGTTCGGCTAATGCGATAGCTCGACGCATAAATTGTTCATCTTGAGCAGAAAATAGTGACTCGGACACAAACCTACTCCGGCGTGAATTGAAAACGCTGATTCTAGCTGAGATTGCTGGTAAAACGAAAGCCAGCGTAGCAAAAAGCCCACTCCATTGAGTGGGCTTGGCTTAGAGAATATTTCGCGCTTACATGCTGTAGCTTACATGGTGTAAGAGTAAGGCGCTTGGATACCAAGAGGAATACCAACCGCCCAGTAAGCAAGCAGGAACAATGACCAACCAATCAGCATCGCAATTGAGTAAGGCATCATGATCGAAGCCAAAGTACCAATACCGGTCGATTTCACATAGCGTTGGCAGTACACCACCACCAGTGGGAAGAACACCATCAAAGGTGAAATGATGTTAGATACAGAATCGCCCACGCGGTACGCTGCTTGAGAAAGCTCAGGAGAGATGCCAACCGCCATCAACATAGGCACAAGGATTGGACCAATCAGAGCCCATTTCGCAGAGGCAGAGCCCACCAACAAGTTGACCATTGCGGTCAGTAAAATCATCCCGACAATCGTCGCTTGACCTGGCAAGTTCATCGCTTTTAAGCCTTCCGCACCATACAGGGCAAGCATAGTACCAATATTCGATTGACCGAATGCCGAAAGGAACTGCGCACAGAAAAACGACATCACAATATAAGCGCCCATGGTCGACATGGTGCCAGACATGGCTTTAATCACATCATTGCTGTTTTTAAACGTGCCAGCCACGCGGCCGTAAACGATACCAGGAATGATAAATAGGATAAAAATCAGTGGCACAATTGATTTCATAATCGGCGCACTGAACGCGGTGATTTGACCGTCTGGTGAACGCAGAGCTGAATTTTCAGGCCATACCGCAGCCACCAACAGCGCAAGACCGGCAACCATCGCCCAACCTGCGTAGCGGAACGCTTTAGATTCTATTGGCGTAAAAGAGCCAAGATCCGGAGCGGATTCAGCGTCCTCATCGACTTTGGTTGCCGCTAAACGTGGCTCAATCACTTTATCGGTAACATACCAACCAATCGCGACAATGATGATCGATGAAAGACCCGTGAAATAGATATTCGCCAATGGGTTAACTTGGTAAGACTGATCCAACACTTGCGCTGCAGTTTGGGTAAAACCGGCCAGCAGAGGATCAATTCCAGATGGAATAAAGTTAGCCGAGAAGCCGCCTGAAACCCCAGCAAAAGCCGCAGCAATCCCCGCCAACGGATGACGACCCGCCGCATGGAAGATAATCCCGCCTAATGGAATAACCAGTACATAACCCGCATCCGCCGCGGTATGCGACACAATCGCCACCAAAATCAGCATTGGGGTTAGCAGTTTTAACGGCGTAACATTGAGCATTTTCTTCAGGCCAGTGGTAATAAACCCAGAAGAGTCCGCCACACCGACCCCAAGCATCGCCACTAATACAATGCCAAGCGGCGCAAAACTGGTAAAGGTAGTCACCATATTGGCAAGAAAGTGCGCCAGAGATTCACCGGTAAGTAAATTGTTGATTTCGAGTGCTTGACCGGTACGTGGGTTAATTAAATCAAAGCTCAGGTTCGACAGCAGCGCTGAAGAGACCCAAATGATGATCAAAGCCCAAAAGAAAAGAATTGCCGGATCAGGGATTTTGTTTCCCGCCCGTTCAATAAAGTTTAAAAAGCGATCCATGCCACTCACTTTAGTGGATGTCGCTTGGTTGGTAGTGTGGTTACTCATAGTAAATTCCGTAATGTGATGTTGCTGCGTGAGGCCCTACTTATTCGACCTTCTGTTGCCGTTTCAAGTTTCCGTGTGCAGGAGATCAATCCGTCACCGTGAAACGGTAATTTTTCGTCCGACATTGTATAGAAACCGCTAACTTAAAGCACAGGATTCGTTATTTTTTTACATAGTTAGAGACATATTTTGCAAAAAAGCAAAAATAAAGACACGGATAGCAAACATTACAGAGAAAACAATAGATACATTTTCGCAACCAATGTGCAAAACTAAGGTGGCAGAAATCTCAATCTCGCCGATCGATTCAAGCTCTCATGACAAGGCGAGCAGAGTAGAGATGGCGGATTAGTCGAATTCGCTGTGTTGTGAAATCATGGTGTGCAGCGTCACCGATTGAGCGGTACCATGCCGATCTTGCCAGCGCGCTTCAATCTCAATACTTTTTAACTCACCCGCCAGTGCTACGGCAGGCACCGACCAAGACAAATGATAAAGCGGATGTGAGAGATCCTGCCCAGCAACAATACTGCTAGCAAAATCAGCGCTCGGCAGCGCAGCGCTGACAGAAGAAGAGCCACGAGTACGAAACCACTCTAATTTCTGCTCAGCAAGATTTAATGCTGCGACGCTGTGCAGGGCATAATCGGCCCGCTGCTCAATATAGGCTTGCAGTTTGACTAGCCCGAGTGCACCGACGCCAATCAACACAAAAGAGATCATGACTTCAATTAAGTTAAAACCTGCTTGCTTATTGCGCATACCAACTTCCTTGTTGCCAACGGATATTATTCAGGCCAGAGGTTGGGCGTTTACTGGAGTTAAATGACAGCTCCATGGCTCCTGCGATAGAAACGCCTAAGCCATCACTATCAAACCCGTACCCACCAGTTGCTTTAAAAGAGCCAGCATCAACGTAGACAGTCTTACCTTCTTTATTATCTTTATTAATATATTGTTCGGCACCTTGTAATACAGTTGGAACATTGGCGATATGACCATTTCCCATATCGACTTTATCGTAAAACATCGACTGCCAGAAACTATCTATATTCTCTGGTGAAAACTGCTCTTGCGTATTATCAACCAAATGAAATATCGAACCCTCTAATACAGTAGAACCGAAATTGGCAAACATGCCATTTTCAATCACCAAGGTGTTATTTTCTTTTTTATTTAAAGTAAATGATTCGGTTAAAATACAATTCCCGGACACCCATACTTGATCGACAAGATCCAAGGCATTTTTAATTAATTGCCCACATTGCTTAGCTTGAACATTATCAGAAATATTTATTATTCCTTGTGTAGGAAAAGAAGCTTTTACTTTCGCAATATTTTCTGGTGTTTTTTTATAGCCAAAAAATGATTCAAACGGATCAATTTTATTATCATATACAAAATCATCTTTTAATTCAGGATCGGAATTGTCAGGATTATCCGTTTTAGTTTTAGAGGCATGGCCGGTTAAATACACATTTGTTGTGGTATTTTGCGTACAACTCCCCGCGGGAGAGCCAGCATATAAACTATTTTCTTTGATGCCTTCGGTTTGATACTTAGCGCTAGGGCTGCCTTGCAGGGTGTAGCTGTATTTATAGGTGATCGATACACACTCATATTCACCATCTTCATTTATGCCACCCTTTGCATCGGGATTAACTTGTAAATCGCCGTAAGTGGTTAACCTCGATGTGGTTTGAATCGCCCCTTTACTGCTATTATTGTGCATGGTGAAGATTTTACTCAACTGCGTCCAACCATTGTGGGATTTAGCATTAATTTGATAGCGACCATCAGCGAAATCAGTAATATTTAACTGACTAAGATTTAAGGCATCTTTACAGATCTGATTAAGCTGACCATGATCAATCGGAGTAAGCTTATCAATGGTTGATATATCTTGCTTAACGTAAGTAAATAAACATTCGAGTCCACCTTCTGCTTGCCAATGTTGCTGGCGAGCCGTCACTTCATTCTGAGCGCGCTTAATTTGATAAAATAAATTCTTATAGGAACCTAAGGTCACCACCAACGCCGCCGACAACAAGATTGAGGTAATCAGTAAAGTCGTCATACCTTGTTGATATTTAGCTCTCATTGCCAATTCCTTTGCTGAATCGTTAATCCAATGGTATGCGAAATAGTCGGGTCATTTTTTAATTCAGCCGCCATCGTAATAGCAAGCAAAGCACTATCCACCGAAGCACCTTGCAGTAATGAATGGCTGACATCAAATTGAACCACTTTAATTTGGCTCGGCATAAAAAGATCGAAACATCCACTCGCAACGCTTGCAATATCTAGAGGTAACGGGGTTTCATTTTGGCAATATTGCAACATATGATTATTTAATCGATATACGGTATTGCTCACCGAGCTTGAGCTTGATCGGTAAACATAGCCAATTTGATTCGCTTGATGGTAAAGCACCGAGCTCGCTCCAGATAGCATCAACGAGTAGGTTTCTATGCCAGCAAAACCCGCACGCTGAATATCTTCTTTCATCTGCTGCATCACGCCGCTCATTTGCTGTTGCAGCATAATCTGTTTACTACGCTGGGCCGCCGTTTTTTGGTTAGCCAAAAAAACACCGCCGATGATACCAAGTGCGATCACTCCAATTAATGCGGCAATCATAAACTCAATCAAGCTATTACCTTGATATTTAGCATTTTTCAAAGCCATATTTTGCCTTATTGTCAGCACAGACTCGGATACGTCCCGCCCGATTATGCACAATCACTTTAATCGGATTGGCATCCAATTCCGTTTGTTTAAGCACCATACTGCCGGCAGTTTGAGGATTGCCCATCACCGGATCAAATTTGAGATTCGTTAAGGTACCAGAACTCGATACCAGCACATTGCGATAGCGCGCACCTTGCAATACCGCCAACGTAGTGTGCTCGGTAATATCAGCGGCGGCCTCTACACTGGCTAAGCGCAATGTCCAATCACCACTTGCAGAAGGTAAGCCTTGCATGTGTACCCACAAATTTTGATTTCTCAATACCGCTTCTGATTTCGCTTGGATCAAAAAACCTTGTAACTCATTGGCTAAATTAACCATTTTGCTCTGTTGGCTAATTTGCGAAAAATTGGGGGCTGCAAACAGCAGCAGTGTAGTAAGCACGGCTACGGTGATCAGTAGCTCAAGTAAGGTAAAGCCGCGATGCATTTCCCAAAATCCTTTGCAAGCTGTGAGAAGAGGATGAATCAACTTGCATAGATGCTAACAGCTATCAACAATGGCGTTGTTTGATAAAGAGAACTAATGGAAATGATTCGAAAATTTTTCTGCAAGCCAAGGTTAGTCTGGCAACAAGGTATGACCTTGATCGAATTAATGATCGCGGTAGTGATAGTCGGAATACTCGCGGGCATCGCTTATCCCGCTTATACCGACTACGTCAAAGAAGGGCATCGTAAGCAGGCGCTCGCCGATATGGCCAAGATTCAGCTCTATTTAGAAGAAAAATATAACCATGGCTATACGGATGCCACTGCGGGCATCGTTGATGGCAATAAGCAATGTGGCACCTTCTGCGCGGTGGATATAACACGCTATAAAATTGAAGTACTGGCTGACGATAAGAGCTACATGATCAAAGCCATACCGCAAAAAGACAAAGGACAAACCAGCGATCAATGTGGCGCTCAAACTTATCAAGAGATCACCCTTAATCACCAAGGGGAAACCACTCCGATTGCCTGCTGGAACTGATGATTGTCTATTGAAAGGATATTTGAGCTGTGGCACATCTCTGGTCGAAAAGCACAAAAGACCAGCAAGCTGGTCTTTTGTCTTTCTTGATTACCGATTGAAGCGTTGATTAACTGGTTAGGTCATCAAAAAACTTCTTCACGCCATTAAAGAAGCCTTCGGCTTTCGGTTTATGTTTGGTGGCCGCTTCGCCACCACAGGACTCTTCAAACTCTTTCAGCAGCTCTTTCTGGCGCGCACTTAAGTTAACCGGGGTTTCTACCACCAATTTAACAATCAGATCACCAAACGCAGCCGAGCGAACACCTTTCACTCCTTTGCCACGCATACGGAACATACGGCCAGTTTGGGTTTCAGTCGGCACTTTCAAGCTCACACGGCCATCGAGCGTTGGTACTTCAACTTCACCACCAAGCGCGGCCATCGCAAAGCTGACCGGCACTTCACAGTACAAGTTATTGCCATCACGCTCAAAAATATGATGCTCTTTAACATGCACTTGTACGTACAAATCACCGGCTGGTGCACCCATTTCTCCGGCTTCACCTTCGCCCGCCAGACGAATGCGATCGCCCGTATCCACCCCTGCCGGAATTTTCACATTCAGAGTCTTGCTCTTCTGTTTGCGGCCTTGGCCGTGGCAAACATGACAAGGCTCTTTAATGATCTTGCCTTTACCATGACAGGTTGGACAGGTTTGCTGCACCGCAAAGAAACCTTGGCGCATTTGCACTTGGCCGTGGCCATGACAAGTACCACAAGTTTGAGCTGAGGTGCCTTTTTTCGCGCCAGAGCCTTCACAAGTATCACAATGCACTAACGTCGGCACTTCAATCTCTTTCGAGCAGCCACGCACCGCTTCTTCGAGGCTCAATTCCATGTTGTAACGTAGATCGGAGCCGCGCTGCGCTCTTGGGCCGCCACCACGGCGACCGCCACCAAAGATATCACCAAAGACGTCACCAAAAATATCGCCAAAATCAGCGCCGCCGCCACCACCGCCAAAACCACCAGCGCCTTGTTCAAACGCCGCATGGCCATATTGATCATAAGCGGCTTTCTTCTGACCATCGGTCAGAATTTCATACGCTTCTTTCACTTCTTTAAACTTTTCCGCCGCACCGGCATCACCCGAGTTACGGTCCGGGTGGTATTTCATCGCAAGGCGTTTATAGGCCTTTTTAATATCACGCTCGGAGGCGTCACGGCCTACGCCTAGTACTTCGTAAAAATCACGTTTTGACATGTTCTCAGTCACCAATTTATTACTGTCAGCGGCTACGCCGCTCGGTGGGTATCGATATAGATAAGGGAGATCTGATGCCTTTATCTGTAGCGACACTCATTAAACAGACGGGCGTAAGAGTTGCCTCAAACGCCCGCGATAAAGTTCAATAAGAGTCAGTGAATCCGCACCCACTCAGGGTGCGAAAGCACGTCATTATTTCTTATCGTCGTTCACTTCTTCAAACTCAGCGTCAACCACGTCATCTTCTGGCGCTGAAGACTGACCCGCGTTGCCACCTTGGGCTTGAGCTTGTTGTTGGGCAATTTCCATCAGCTTCTGTGCCGCTGCCATCAAAGCTTGTACTTTGGCATCGATTTCTGCTTTGTCTTCGCCTTTTTTCGCAGTTTCCAGCTCACCGATCGCCGCTTCAATCTTGGCTTTATCATCCGCTGGCAAAGCTTCACCTGCTTCAGTGATCTGCTTACGCGTTGCGTGGATCATCTGGTCAGCTTGGTTACGCGCAGTCGCTAACTCTTCGAACATTTTGTCCGCTTCTTTGTTGGCTTCCGCTTCTTGAACCATTTTTTCGATTTCAGCATCGCTCAGGCCACCAGAAGCTTGAATGGTGATCTTCTGCTCTTTGCCGGTTTGTTTATCTTTGGCTGAAACGTGCAGAATACCATCCGCATCCAAGTCAAAAATAACTTCGATTTGTGGCATACCACGTGGCGCAGCATTAATGCCTTCTAGGTTAAATTGACCCAGCGATTTGTTGTATGTCGCTTGCTTACGCTCACCTTGCAGTACATGGATAGTTACTGCGCTTTGGTTATCTTCCGCCGTAGAGAACACTTGGTTCGCTTTGGTTGGGATGGTGGTGTTTTTCTCGATGAGTTTGGTCATCACACCACCCATGGTTTCGATACCCAGTGAAAGTGGAGTCACGTCTAACAGCAGAACGTCTTTCACATCACCAGCCAAAACGCCGCCTTGTACTGCTGCACCAACGGCAACCGCTTCATCAGGGTTAACATCTTTACGTGGCTCTTTACCAAAGAATTCAGCAACTTTCTTCTGAACCATTGGCATACGAGTTTGACCACCAACCAGAATCACATCATTGATGTCATTAACAGATAGACCAGCATCTGCCAATGCAACTTTCAATGGATCCAGTGAGCGTTGTACCAGATCTTCAACCAACGCTTCCAATTTAGCACGGGTCACTTTGATGTTCATGTGCTTAGGACCGGTTGCATCGGCGGTGATGTATGGCAGGTTAACATCAGTTTGTTGTGCAGAAGAGAGTTCGATCTTCGCTTTCTCTGCCGCTTCTTTCAGACGTTGCATTGCCAGTGGATCGTTACGCAGGTCGATGCCTTGTTCTTTTTTGAACTCGTCAACCAGATAGTTGATCATGCGGTTGTCAAAGTCTTCACCACCTAAGTGAGTGTCACCATTGGTTGACAGAACTTCGAAAGTTTTCTCGCCTTCAACTTCATCGATTTCGATGATAGAGATATCGAATGTACCACCACCTAAGTCATATACAGCGATAGTGCGATCGCCGCCTTGCTTGTCTAGACCGTAAGCCAGAGCTGCTGCTGTTGGTTCGTTGATGATACGTTTCACTTCCAGACCCGCGATACGGCCAGCGTCTTTGGTCGCTTGGCGTTGTGCATCGTTAAAGTAAGCCGGTACGGTGATAACTGCAGCAGTGACTGGTTCACCGAGGAAATCTTCCGCGGTTTTCTTCATTTTTTTCAAAATTTCAGCCGATACTTGAGGCGCAGCCATTTTTTGGCCTCGTGCTTCAACCCAAGCATCACCGTTATCTGCCTTAACGATTTTGTAAGGCATAATTTTGAGATCGCGCTGCACTTCTTCGTCTTCAAAACGACGACCGATCAGGCGTTTGATAGCAAATAGCGTATTTTGTGGGTTAGTAACCGCTTGACGTTTGGCAGGTTGGCCTACCAGCGTTTCGCCATCTGTATAACCAATTACCGAAGGTGTTGTACGCTCACCCTCTGCGTTTTCGATTACGCGAGGTTTATCGCCATCCAATACCGCAACACATGAGTTTGTAGTACCTAAGTCAATACCAATGATCTTACCCATCAGGCTATCTCCAAAAAAATTCTATGTTCGATTTGTCTATCCCCTATATGGGGATGGAGAATGGGGTTTCAACCCCTACTCACAAACCAAAACGGGCTTGTTTGCTTCTCGTATGCCCCTTAAATAAGGTCTTCAAACACCATTTCAAGGGCAAAAATGAAAAAAAATCCAATTTATGGGCTTTTTCAGCATAAATTGGTGATTGGCATAAAAAAGCGAAGCCACTGGCTTCGCTGGTTCACGCACATGGTGAATATTATTTCGCGACCATAACCATCGCAGGACGCACCACGCGACCATTTAGTTCATAGCCTTTTTGCATCACAAACATCACGGTGTTTGAATCATGCTCGGCACTTTCTTGAATTGACATTGCTTGATGGAACTCTGGATTAAACGTTTCACCGTGCGGATTAATCTCTTTCAAGCCAAACTTCGCGATGGTATCAACGAACGTTTTATGGGTGAGCTCAACCCCTTCCAGCAGCGGTTTCACTGCTTCAACCGCACCATCTGCCGCTTGAATCGCACGCTCAAGGTTATCAATCACCGGTAGCAACTCTTCAGCAAAACGACTCAGTGCGAATTTACGCGCTTTATCCACTTCTTGCTCGCTGCGGCGACGCATATTTTCTACTTCAGCACGCGCACGCAGAGCGTGATCTTGCTGCTCTTTAACTCGCTCTTCACTCACCAGCAAAGCCGCTTCTAATTGAGCGATTTTAGCTGCTTGCTCATCCATCTCTTCAGGATTCCAGTCGATATCGGCATCAGTGCCTACTACTTCTGCATCTGTCGCAAGCGCATCTTGCGGCAGTTGCTCGTCTTGGTTTTTGATCTCTTGGTTGCTCATGATATCTCCAAAATTCACTTGATACTGGCTAGGAGGCATTGTCTCTGCCCGGATTGCCTAGCACAAAAATTCGCATAAAAGCACAACTTGCCCTTATTATGGGGACGATGAATTCTGATTCAAGCCTAAATCGGTTGGAAACCTTATGAAAAAGCCATTCAACGTGCTGGCCATCATCGGCAAACCGCGTGATCAACAAGCAATTCAAACGCATAAAGACATTTATCACTGGCTGACCGCGCTCGGTTATACCGTGTTGATTGATGACCGTTTACAGGAAATTTTGCCCGATTTGCCGGCAGAACATTTTGCGAGCTTAATTGCGCTTGGTCAGCAGGCGGATCTCGCCATCGTGGTCGGTGGTGATGGCAACATGCTCGGTGCTGCGCGGGTATTATCCCGTTTTGATATCGCCGTGATTGGCGTCAACCGCGGTAATTTAGGCTTTTTAACCGATCTCAATCCGGAAGATTTTCAACGCCGCCTACAGCAAGTGCTTGATGGTCATTATTGGCAAGAAACCCGCTTTTTGTTAGAAGCGGAGATCCATCGCCATGGCCAAATCAAAAGCCATAATGCCGCCTTAAATGAAGCGGTATTACATCCAGGCAAAATCGCACATATGATTGAATTTGAAGTTTATATTGATGATAACTTCGCTTTTTCACAGCGCTCCGATGGTTTAATTGTGTCGACGCCAACCGGATCGACCGCTTATTCGCTTTCCGGTGGTGGCCCGATCCTGTCCCCAAGCCTGAATGCCATCACACTGGTGCCAATGTTTCCCCATACCCTTTCCTGCCGCCCTTTGGTGGTTGATGGCAATCGCCGAATTAAACTGGTGGTGTCACCGGAAAACCGCGGTATCCAAGAAGTCAGTTGTGATGGGCAAGTGTCCCTTCCGGTTTCTCCCGGCGATGAAATTCATATTTATCAAAGTCCCAATCTACTCAAACTGATCCATCCTGAAGACTACAGCTACTACCATGTGCTGCGCACTAAACTCGGCTGGTCGAGTAAGCTGTTTTGATATTGCTCACAGGATAGTAACAATCGATAAAAAAATTCACCCGCGTGACTTTACTGTATAAAGAAACAGTATAAACTGTTTCTTTATACAGTATTGGTTAATCATACAGGTGCAAACATGCTGGCTCACTTGAGTATCAATAACTTCGCGATTGTTAAATCGCTACAACTTGAACTATCCAAAGGAATGACCACCATTACCGGTGAAACCGGCGCAGGCAAATCGATTGCGATTGATGCGCTAGGTTTATGCCTAGGAGGACGCGCTGAAGCCAGCATGGTGCGCCAAGGTGAAGATAAAACCGAAGTCTGTGCTGCTTTTCATCTCGATAACAACCTGCTTGCCAGTCGCTGGCTAGAAGATAATGAATTATTAGAAGGCAAAGAGTGCATTCTACGCCGCATCATTAGTAAAGATGGCCGCTCAAAAGCCTTTATCAATGGCAGCCCGGTGCCATTATCACAACTCAAAACACTCGGACAATTGCTGATTAATGTGCATGGTCAGCACGCACATCAGCAACTGATGAAGCCCGAATACCAACTCACTATGCTCGACCAATACGCAGGCCATGCGGATTTACTCAAAACCACGCGCCACACCTACCAAAATTGGCGGCAGGCCAACAACCAGCTCAAGCAATTGCGCGAAAACAGCCAGCAAAATCAAGCTCAATTGCAGCTTTTAGAATACCAAATTAAAGAACTCAACGAGTTAGCACTTGGCGAACAAGAATTTATTGAGCTAGAGCAAGAGCATAAACGGCTGACCAATAGTGGCGATCTGGCACTCAATTGCCAACGCGCGATTGAGTTATTAAATGAAGGTGAAGAAATCAATGCCTTAAGTTTACTGCAAACCGTGAGCCAAACATTGACCGATTTGGCCGATATGGACAGCAAGCTCAGTGGCCTACCTGCCATGCTGGCAGAAGCGCAGATCCAACTCGAAGAGACCTACCATGAACTGCGCCACTATTTGGATGGGATTGAGGTCGATCCCGAACAGATGGCCTATATCGAAGCGCGCTATTCCAAAGTAATGTCACTAGCACGTAAGCATCATGTGCTACCAGAAGAGCTGTATCAACATCATCAAGCGTTGCTGCAACAAATTGCTCGACTCGATTGTTCGGATGAAAAAATGGCGGCGCTGATCAGCGAAGTCGATGCACTATACCAAACGTTTATTACCGCAGCAGACAAACTGCATAAATCACGCACTCGCTACGCAAAAGAGCTGGATAAGTTGATTAGTCGTAGCATGCATGAATTGAGTATGGAGCAAGCACAGTTCAAAATTGAAGTGCAGCAAGATAATGCCCACTCTTCACCATTAGGTTTTGACGCAGTGACCTTCTTAGTCTCCACCAACCCAGGACAACCACTACAAGCGATCGCTAAAGTTGCCTCCGGTGGCGAACTGTCACGCATGTCACTGGCCATTCAAGTGATCACCGCGCAAAAAGTAGAAACACCAAGCCTAATTTTCGATGAGGTCGATGTTGGCATTTCCGGCCCCACCGCCGCCGTGGTGGGCAAAATGCTGCGCAAACTCGGCGAATCAACCCAAGTACTGTGTGTAACCCACTTACCGCAAGTAGCAGGGTGTGGCCACCACCAACTGTTTGTCGCCAAACAAACCAAAGCGGGCAAAACTGAAACGCAAATGCTCAAATTGGATCACGAGCAACGGATTGCAGAACTCGCACGCCTACTTGGTGGCAGTCAAATCACCGAATCAACTCTGGCGAATGCCAAGGAGTTACTGATCGCGGCCTAATGGCACCACTTATCGCCGGACTTTTTGTTCAGCTTTGCAACCAAACTCAAAATTCATAGTCTGAATAAGCTCAGAGTGCGATCGAGGTTTTTACATCTGCGCTGAGCTTGTTTATTATCAGCCAAGTTTTTAGCCCTGTGGGACAGAGAGTTTTAACAATGCAGTTTACTAAGTGGTTTATCGCCCTTCCTCTTGCCGTGACCGCCTTATCCGGCTGCTCTTTATTAGAGCGCTTGGTGTATCGAATCGATATCAATCAGGGTAACTACGTCGATCAACAGTCGGTGCAACAACTTAAATTTGGTATGAGTAAAGAACAAGTACGTTTTGTACTCGGTTCGCCAATGCTGATTGAAAATAGCTACCCAGATACCTGGTACTACATTTATCACCACACTCCAGGCCATAATGATTCGGTGCAGAAAAACCTGATCGTAAAATTTGATGATGGCAAACTGGTTAACGTGACAGGTGACTTCCCGACCGGTAAAGCCTTCTTCGAAGGCGTCAATTAAGACTTTCCGCAACATGATGTGCGGACAACTTGCTACGCAATAACATTAGGCAGGATCAGAAATAAAAGGCTTTGAACCGCCTTTTATTTTTGTATTGTTTGCCCCGCCGCCTGCTTAGCTTGTTCCGCGCGTTTACGACGGATCTCTTTCGGGTCAGTCAACAACGGACGATAAATCTCAATCCGATCTTTATCGCGAACCTGAGCGTCTAACTTCACATTACGACTAAAAATGCCCACTTTATTGACTGCCAAATCAATTTCAGGGTATTTCAATAACACACCAGAATGCTGAATAATCTCCTCAACCGTTGCCGATGGCTCAACATCTAACTTAACAACATGTTGCTCATGCGGTAGTGCATACACCACCTCAACCTGTAGCCTTTCACTGCTCATCATCACTCTCCATACACCTGTTTGGCTCGACGGGTAAATGCATTCACCATATTGCTGGTCAATTCGTTAAAAATTTTGCCAAATGCCAGCTCAATCATCTTGCTGGAAAATTCAAACTCTAAGCGCAGTTCCACCTTACAAGCGGCTTCATCTAAAGGGGTAAAAAACCACCCGCCACGCAAAGTTTTAAATGGCCCATTCACCAGACTCATTACAATCGCAGCACCTGGGGTTAATTGATTGGCGGTTGTAAACGTTTTGCCAATCCCCGCTTTGGCGACATCCACCGATGCCAACATATGACTCTCGCTCTGCTCTAATACACGAGAGCCAGAGCACCCCGGCAAAAACTCCGGATAGCGAGCCACATCATTGACCAAATGAAACATCTGCTCTGCACTAAACGCAACCAAGGCAGAACGACTGACTTGTTTCATTTTTACTCCTTACCACGACTCAGACTGCTTGCGAAAATGGATTGTACTTTCATCCCCCTAGCACCTCAAGCCATCCTCGATGACAGTACAAACGGTTTAAAGTTATCGCACAACGATAAAAATACTGCTCTATGACATAGAAACTCTGTGATTGGGAGGCTTGAGTCAACGCCCAGATAGCCGTATGCTACGGCAAACAAAAGCGTTTCCTAACCGCCGACCAATCCGTATAATGCGCCCACTATGACGAAAAAAAAATCCAATACCAAAGCGGGTAGCAACACTATCGCGCTGAACAAAAAAGCTCGCCACGAATACTTCATCGAAGATGAATTTGAAGCCGGCATGGAGCTGCAAGGCTGGGAAGTAAAATCACTTCGCCAAGGTAAAGCCAACATTGCCGAAAGCTACGTTTACATCAAAGATGGCCAAGCGTTTATTTCAGGTATGACCATCACGCCGTTGCAGCAAGCCTCAACTCACGTGATCGCCAACCCAACCCGTATCCGCAAGCTGCTACTTTCACGCCGCGAACTCGACAACCTGTTTGGTCGTATCAATCGTGAAGGCATGACGCTTAGCGCATTGTCACTCTACTGGTCTCGTTCGTGGGTCAAAATCAAAATTGGCGTCGCGAAAGGTAAAAAACTGCACGATAAACGTGAAGATCTGAAAGAAAAAGAGTGGCAACGCCAAAAAGATCGAGTGATGAAAAGCGCATTGCGCTAATAATCACCACTTAAACAATGGGAGCTAGACAGAAGCATTGATTCTGGTACTATGCACCCGTTACCTCTGGGGCTGATTCAGGATTCGACGGGAATTTTGCAGTCTGAGGTGCATGCCGAGGTGCGGTAGGCCTCGTTAACAAACCGCAAAAAAATAGTCGCAAACGACGAAAACTACGCACTAGCAGCTTAATACCCTGCTCAGAGCCCTTCCTCCCTAGCTTCCGCTTGTAAGACGGGGAAATCAGGAAGGTCAAACCAAATCAAGCTGGCGTGGATTCCCCCACCTGAGGGATGAAGCGTAAGACCTAATTCAGGTTAGCCATTCGTTAGCGTGTCGGTTCGCAGGCGTTGGTGAAATTAAAGATCGACTAAGCATGTAGTACCAAAGATGAATGATTTTCGGACGCGGGTTCAACTCCCGCCAGCTCCACCAATCACTAGTAACGGGACGTCTCAGGACGTCCCGTTTTCTTTTCTAAACCCTTGTCCTATCTAGCTTTAAGTGGTTCAGGGCGTCTCATCGAGATTCACTTAATCTCAGTCATTTAGTAACATTCTGCGTAACACTAACCAATAACAACACAAATTGGTGTTACATCAGAAAGGAAATATTAAAATGGCTAAGCAAATCAAGCCCTTATCACCAACTCAAGTAACCAAAGCTAAGCCCTTAGAGAAAGAATATTCGCTTGCCGATGGCTATGGTCTGTACTTACGTGTAAAGCCCAATGGCGCAAAACTTTGGATTTTCAACTATATCCATCCAACTACTAAAAAACGTAAGAACATCAGTCTTGGTGCATTTCCTGACATCACTCTCGCGTCCGCGAGAGAAAAAACAAGAGAGATGCGCCAGCAAGTCGCTGAAGGCATTGATCCAAAAACCCACAGAGATAACCAACTCATCACCGCACAGATAGCTCAGTCATCAACTCTTAAATCTGTTGCCGAAGAATGGTTTGAAGTAAAAAAGCATGACGTTTCCGAAGACTATGCCAGCGATATCTGGCGCTCTCTGGAGCTACATATCTTTCCTAACCTCGGTAACATGCCGATAAGTGAATTAACTGCCCCAATAGTGATTCAAGTCTTACGTCCCGTGGAAGCAAAGGGCGCATTAGAGACAGTGAAACGAGTATGTCAGCGAATAAATGAAGTGATGAACTACGCGGTGAATTGCGGAAAGATTCAGTCCAACCCACTATTCGGGATAAAGCATGCATTTAAAAAGTCGAAAGCTGATCACATGAGTACTATCAGCCCAGACGAACTTCATACTCTTATGCAAGCGATGTCGTTAGCCAATATCAAGCTTGCCACCCGCTGCGCTTTTGAATTCCAACTCCACACCCTGACCCGTCCTGTTGAGTGTGCTGCCGCTGAATGGAGTGAAATTGATTTCGAAAACAAACTTTGGGTCATTAGCAAAGATAAAATGAAAATGAAACGCGATCACAAAATCCCTCTTTCAGACGCTTCGATTCAACTTTTAAACTTTATGAAGCCCATCTCATACGGACAACGCTATGTATTCCCTAGTTCAACATCAGTTGATCAGCACATGAACAGCCAGAGCGTCAACGCCGCACTAAAACGTGCTGGAATGAAGGGAAAGCTAGTAAGTCACGGTATGCGTTCCATTGGCAGTACAGCGCTCAACGAACAGGGCTTCAACAAAGATGCTATTGAGCTGTGTTTAGCACACGTAGACAAGAACACAATTCGTGACATCTACAACAATGCTGAATACTTGGAAGAACGCCGCAAGATCATGGAATGGTGGAGCAACTTCATACTCGATGCTTCTAAAACTGCTAACACTATTGCAAAACCATCAAAATAAGTGACATGGGTCACACTATAGACGAAATTTGGGTGATTTTGTATTGACGATGAGAATCACCCACATTATTTTAAATCGCGTCTAAATATTTAATTTTTACATAGGAAACAGACATTTAAAGTCCGCTAAGCGGCGACGTAACTTATTCCCGTTAAACTTCGGTTTAACTATTTGTTTATTGTTTTGGTATTAACTTAACTTTCGGAGCCTTTTTTTGAAGTCTTCACTATTCCATTACATACGAATACCTTCCTTTAATTGTTAAGGAATGAGTCTGTAACCCAATAGGCTTCAGTCCCATCTAGGTGTTCCTTCACTGATAATAAACTTCCGTGGATCAGTGTAAGTATTGGAATATAAAGTTAGTACTAGACATGAATTAATGTAGGTTATCGTTATGTCTGTAAATACAACTCCTCTTCTAAAAATCGTACGTAAATCTGACGTTCTACAACGCGTACCCTTCTCAAGAGCGACTCTCCATCGCAAAATCAATGATGGAACTTTCCCACCGTCAATTCCTTTAGGCGCAAACTCTGTTGGTTTCTTGTCTCATGAGGTCGATGCAATTATCGCAGCCATGGCACTAGGCAAAGATCTACAGCAAACCGTTTCTCATCTTGTTGAGCAAAGACAGTCTCTTTTCGACAACAGTCTCTATGCACTAGCCGCATAACTAAAAAATCTCACTAAGCACAAATAAATCAATCGTTTACTGCATGCTTTAGCATGCTGGTAAAAGTGCAGAATTTTTTAGTTATATATATTATCTAGAAATTTTGCACTTTTACGTTCAAGCAGGAATTAGAATAAATGAACGTCATCGCGCAATCTCAAGCTACAGAACACACCCTACTTCAAACCTCAAAAACTAAGTCGGTTTTCATTCTGCTCGATCCGAGTCTTCAGCATCGATCGAATGATGATCGAGTCGTTGCTCTACGCAACGACAGAAGCAATGCGATGGATGTCGTCCGATATTATCTAGATGCTGGCTATACGATTACATTAGTCGCCGATTCAAAGCTGTTCCCGACTCAAACGGCTAGATTGATGAAAAGCAACTACTGTGGAAGTCGTGTTCCGATGTTAGATAGCGCGACAGGGATTTACTACAGCCTAGAGAACTTTCGAAGCACTGTGACTTATCTAACCCTTTGCAACTCTCTATCACCGTGCAAAGAGACATCGCAGTGGCTTTCCAAGCAATTGATTCGTACTGTTCCTCTGACAAACAGCACAACCGAGGCATGTGTTAACACCTTTCTGTCTGATTTACAGGGCGTTCAGAGTATTGAGTTATTGAGAGCAGCACTTGATGAGCAACTCGAACAGAATCGCAATAGAGTGCGAAAATTCATGTCTCCAACTCTTCAAACTAAGACCATCACCGTTGATTCATTGCGCTCTCCGCTGTGCTCACAGCTTATTAACGACAGCAAAACTCTTGCAGTAAGAGCGGCAACAGGCACAGGGAAGACCAAGCATCTATTTGGTCCATTAGCGAAGGCGGCTCGAAGCAAAAACAAGAAGATCGTTTATCTGTCTTACCTGACCGCACTGGTCGAACAATACTGTAATGACAATCTCGCAGTCAGCTACAACCAAGATTTATGCGAGCTAGAACAGGCGGATGCAATGGGGGTTGTTGTAAACAGCATTTGGAAATCTCATATTCGCTCTGTGCTTAATCAGGCGGATATTCTTATCATTGATGAGTTCGAAAAAGTACTGACGACTGTCGTATGTTCTGAACCCAGTAAACAGTTGCCAAAGCAACAAGTTTTTGAAAGCTTGTCAGAAGCCATTCGTAATGTCCCACAATTGATTGTGGGTGATGCTGATCTTTCAGATATCAGCTTGGGTTATATCAAAGAGTTAAGAAGCGAAGTGACGCTCTTGGATTGCACTGAGAACCCGTATTCTTCAATCAAAGCGGTGATCACAGATAAAAACCAGTACCTCTCTAACGTTTATCTTAAAGAGCGGCTTACTAAGAAAGATAAAGTGTTCCTGTTTGATTCTCTCGTCACACTTCGTCAGGTTACCCAATCACTAGGCTATAAAGATACTAATAAGCTAGATAGTGAAGATGAAGCACTAAAAGACGGTGTCTTAATTATCCACGCTCACAATAAAGACATGCCTGCTCAAAAAGCCTTTTTGGAGAATCCAAACGAAGAGATTAAGAAGTATAAAGCAATCATGGCATCTCCTTGCTTAAGTTCAGGCTTTTCAATTACTACGCACTTTACTAACAAGGTTGTGGTTTTCTGCGATAAGACACTGACACCGTTAGAGCTGATTAATTTCGCACGTCGATTTCGTACAGCAAAACAAATTTGGTTTGCCGTTGATGCATACAAAGATTTCATTACGCCACATGCCAAAGAGACGACGTACAAACCAACAGTCCATGTTCAACCAACCGACAAGTTAAACATTGCATTCAACAACGTTAAAAAGCGCTTCTTCGCTCCTTTAGCCTTGCATTTACATTTAACTTTGGAAGAACTCGGTTTCATGACTACATCGGCCCCATCCTCTTTTACAGCACAACTGTTTGCTCAAAAGAGTGTTACTCTGGCAGCCAAAGCGTACAAAGAGTTAGAAGTGCAAGCGATTGTATCCTCACCTGATTTAACTCAAGAACAAGCTTCCTGGTTATGGGCTAAAGACAGAAGGACGTCTTCTGATAACGCTTCTTTAACTAAGTTTCAGATCAAACGGGATTACGGAGTGAAGAAGGTTACAGAAGATGACGTTCACTTCCACTTCAAGTTCTTAGCCAATCGAAGTGTGTTTGATTCATTCCCGTTCGTGAATCGCTCTAGTGACAAAGTGGAGATCGAAACTAAGCACCATCGTATCGCTCATCTCATCTATGACCGAATTTTGAAAAAGTATGGATTTTCTGTCGATGGTGACGCCTTTTGGATTCATAAAGATGAGGTTCGCCAGATTGTAAAAACCTGTTATGTTAACCGAAAGCTATTGAACTGGGCTTTTAAAGATAGCTTACACATTACCAAACCTCTTCATCAGGAGGCAAACCCAAACAAGGCGACGTCATACCTTAAAAGACTCTTAAACTCATTGGGCTTCGAAGTTGGGACATTCCGCAGCAGTAGCAAGAAAGCAAAAGTAGAGCTGCATAAAAACGCTCGTAATTATGCTTGCTTTAATTCAGCCCCATCTGAAACTACCAAGTCCGCAGCTTAACAGCCAACACTGCCCTGCTACCACGACACTCAGAAGGTAGCAGGGAATATCCCCTATCAAATCATAACCTTACTACAGCGCTCAATTACTGAATCTAAAGTCTCTCAATAAACGCTTGTTGCGTTATAATGCCCACAATTTTGTTCTTCGCTCAAACCAAGGTTCTGAGCGAGCCGTGAACGTTTAAGAGATTCTTATGACAACCAATACCGCAGTAGAAAAAATCAGCCTTGAAGAGCTAAAGACATGGCTTTGGGGCAGCGCAAACATCATGCGTGGCACCGTAGATAGCTCAGACTTCAAAAACTATATCTTCGGTCTCCTGTTCTTAAAACGTCTTTCAGACGTATTTGACGAACGTGTAGAAGCCGTGATGGAAGAGGAAGGTTGCAGCGCTGAAGAAGCAATGGCGCTCATTCAGGAAGATAACCCAGAGCAATTCGTTCCTGTGTATGCGCGTTGGAATAAGCTGATCGAAAGAACGGAAAATATTGGTGAGTACATCGATGAAGCCTTTGCTGAAATCGAACATCAAAACCCATCACTAGAAAAAGTGCTTACCGCCATTCAGTTCGGTGATAAAGAGAAGCTCAGCAATGAGTTACTTACTCGCCTGCTCCGCCACTTTAACCAACACAAGCTGGGCAATAAAAACCTCTACAAAGCCGACCTACTTGGTGATGCATACGAGTATTTGATTGGTAAATTTGCTGATGATGCAGGCAAGAAAGGGGGCGAGTTCTACACCCCTCACGAAGTGGTAGAGCTTATAGTTAAGCTGATTGACCCACAACCTGGTCACGAGATTTACGATTTGACCTGTGGTTGTGGTGGTATGTTGGTTGAGTCAGCTCGTCACATTAAAGAAAACTACGAGAATGGCACCATCATGGGTAAACCTAACTGTAAACTTTACGGTCAGGAGAAGAACCTAGGAACATGGGCAATTGCCAAACTCAACATGTTCCTGCACAACCTAGATGGCGATATTCAACGCGGTGATACGTTAGTTAACCCAAGACATACAACAAGCCAAAATGGCTTAATGACTTTTGATAGAGTCATTGCGAACCCTCCTTTTTCTCAAGATAAATGGTGGGAACCGTTAGAGCTAAACGACGGGAAAATTGTTGACCAAAAAGGTAAAGAAAGAAATGTAAAATACAGTTCCGACCTAAAAGATCCTTATGGTCGATTTGGCCTTGGCGTTGCACCTAGGACGAAAGCAGACTTTGCCTTTATTCAGCATATGATTGCCTCAACAAAAGACGATGGTCGCATCGGCGTTGTAGTCCCTCATGGTGTGCTGTTCCGTGAGGGAGATGAAGGTAATATTCGTAAAGGCTTACTTGTTGGTCAAGACAATATCAAAGGTGATTTAATTGAAGGTGTGGTCGGTTTACCAGATAAACTGTTCTTCAACACTGGCATCGCGGCTGCGGTTTTAATCATTAATAAAAACAAACCTGCAGCACTGAAGAACAAGGTTATTTTCGTTGATGCATCTGCTGAGTTTGGTGAAGGTAAGGCGATGAACTACCTTCGCGAAGTAGATATCAAGCGCATCACAACTGAGTACAGCAAAGCGAAACAAACTTTAGTTGATGCGGGAGAGCAAACGGAGGATAAACTTTCGGAGCTACTGGACACTGTCACTGTTGATAAGTACCTACGTGTCGTTGATATCGCTGAAATCAAGCAGAAGGACTTTAATCTCAATATCAGTCGTTATATTGACACTTCAGAAGATGAAGAAATCATATGTGTAAGTGAGAGCCTCAGACAACTTGAGAAAATTGATATCCAATTAGAGAAATTGGATATCAAACTGAATTCAATGCTAAAGAGCCTTCTTGTCGAGGTTGCAAAATGACATTAACACAATGGAAATCTAAGTCATTAGGTTACATCTTAGAAAAAGTTGTGGGCGGTGGCACTCCATCAAAAGCTAAACCCCAATATTGGGACGGAGATATTCCGTGGGCGAGTGTCAAAGACTTATCTTCAACAAAGCTTGATGATACCGCAGACAAAATATCCGAAGAGGGACTGAACAATAGTGCGAGCAACTTAATTCCTGCTCAGACTATCGTTATTCCAACTCGTATGGCTTTAGGTAAAGTAGCAATAACAACTCAGGCGATGGCAATAAACCAAGACCTGAAGGCTCTGTTTCCGAGCAAAGAAGTATGCAAAAGCTATCTTTTTCAGTGGCTGATCTTTCATGCAGAGCAAATAGCTAGTTTGGGATCGGGATCAACAGTTAAAGGAATTCGCCTTGAACAATTAAAAAAAATTCCTTTTAGCTACCCAACTCTTAAGGAAGAACAACAAAAAATAGCGGAAATCCTTTCAACAGTTGATAAGAAAATCGACCTTATCGACCAGAAAATTGCAGAAACCGAAAAGCTGAAAACAGGCTTAATGCAAAAGCTGTTTTCAGTAGGTGTCGGTGTTCAGGACGAGAATGGAAACTGGCACGCACATACAGAATTTCATTCAATAAAAGACGTTACTCTACCCGTAGGTTGGAAGTTAGATAACTTAGGTACTCTTCTGGAAAAAATTGTAGGAGGAGGAACGCCCTCTAAGGCCAAGCCCGAATATTGGGGGGGAAGTATACCCTGGGCAAGTGTTAAGGATTTCAAAAAGCCTTGGCTATCATCTGATTGCATAATGGATACGATTACCAATGAAGGCTTAAAAAACAGCTCTGCGAATTTAATCGAACCTGATGTTGTTGTAATCCCAACGAGGATGGCATTAGGTAAAGTTGCAATGACAAAGGGTTCGATCGCAATAAATCAAGACTTGAAAGCGCTTTATCCAAAAAATATTATTGATAATTTATTTTTATTCTATTGGCTACAGCATCAAGCTTCTAAAATTGAAAGCCTTGGTTCAGGTTCTACCGTCGCAGGAATACGCTTAGAGATATTAAAGTCAATAGATTGCTTATACCCTGAATCCATATCAGAGCAAAAGCAAATTTCTCGTATACTCAAATGCACCGACTCAAAAATAGACTTATTAATCGAACAAAAAGTCGTGACCCAAAAACTCAAAAAAGGCTTGATGCAGAAGTTACTTACAGGTAAATGGCGAGTTCCTGTTGAGGAAACTGAAGCCGCTTAGCTATTGCCTCATGATGCCTTCAGGCGAAGGCATCTGAAAAGCAAAAAACGTAATTTAAATGAACAATAAAAAATGAATAACAATAAATAAAGGAATTTAGGTATGTCAGGTCAGGCAGAATCATCGAATCCAGAACTCGTCGGGGTAGAACGCCCAGCGATTGAATGGTTAAAAACTCTAGGATATCAGCACATTAAAGGTCGAAATGTAGAGCAAACACACAAGACCGAGCCTGTTATTCTAGAGTCGGTGTTAACTGACAGACTACACGCCCTTAACCCTTGGCTGGCCGAGGTTCCGAACGGTGCAAGCAAGGCGATTAAACAGCTTAGAGACATATGGTTTGAACATAACAGCGACTTAATGCTGGCTAACCATGCGTTCTGGAAGAATGTTCTGTTTCAATCGAACCTGCAACAAAAAGACAAAAATGGTCAGCCTCGTAGCATCCGTTTTATCAACCAAACAGGTGCCGAGGGTAACTCATTCCATGTGGTTGATCAGTACGTCGGCAAGAATGCCAACGATGAGCTTTTTAAGCCAGATTTACTTTTATTCATTAATGGCTTACCCCTTGGCTTGATTGAGTGTAAAAACAGCTCAATTAAGCTCAGCAAAGGCATTGCACAAATTGATGGCTACCAAGGCACATTCACTCAACACTTTGCCTTTAATATGGTTTGTGCCGCCATTAATCGCAGCCAAGCCAAGTATGGCGCGATCTATGCGCCAGAACAGTTCTATCTAACTTACAAATTTGATCCGAAAAAGCCTGATGAGAACATTGTTCTTATCGAATTAGAAAATCAATTAGGCAAGCCCCCTACAGAGCAAGACAAGCTACTGTGGGCATTATTCGAGCCTTCCCGCTTCGTGCGTTTAGTCTGTTTCTACCCTATGTATGAAATTGAAAAAGGCGTCATGATCAAGAAGCTGCCACGTTACCAACAGTGGCGTGCAGTAGAGAAGACGCTACTCCGTCTACAGGGTAAAGACCCACAGCTATTAGGCCAAGAACTTGGCGGCGTAGTTTGGCATACGCAAGGGAGTGGTAAATCACTGACGATGGCGCTACTTGCTCGTTTAATGCGAGCCGAAATTTCTGGTTTCAATAACCCAAGTATTTTGATTCTTACCGACCGCACTGACCTGGACCGTCAGATCCATAATACCTTTACTAATGTCGGCCTTGAATCGATTAAAGCAGATTCCGTCGCTGGGCTAGAAACCATGCTAAGCAATGACTACGGCGCCATTTTTACTTCGACCGTTCAAAAGTTTCAAGAGAGCGATGGTAAGCAGATACAGGCAGCAAAAGAGTCTGAAGATGATGATTCCATTGCAGACTCTAAAAGTCGCGTCAGACGCGTTTTGAGGAAGGATGATTCTGGGCAAGAACAGTGCTGGATTTTAAAGGAGAACAATGTTCTTCACGGTCAAACTGATGCTAATGGCAACCCTAAAAAAGCTAAATGGGAACTCGTTAGCGAAGAGAAAGTTGATTTTCGTGTTCTGAGTACCAAGCCAAACTTCTTCGTGATGGTTGATGAAGCTCACCGCAGCCAGTATGGGTTCCTTGCTGCATTCATGCGTGCCTCTTTACCTAATGCGAAGTTCATAGCATTTACTGGCACCCCGCTCTTTAAAGACGATAAAGAAACCCTGGGTACATTCGGTGGGAAAGAGTACATCGATACTTACCGCCTCGACGAGGCGGTTGCTGATGGCGCAACACTGCCTATTAAATATCTTGAAGGTATGGCGCAATGGGGTAGCGACGGAAAACTAAAACAAGCTTTTGAGGATGAATTTGGTAATGAGCCTTTAGCCCGTAAGAAAAAGCTAAAGCAAGAGTTACTCAAAAAACGTCGTGGTGCTATCGGTCGTATTGAGGAAAATGCTCGCCATCTCGTCGAACATTTTCTATCAAGCGTGAAGCCTCGCGGCTTTAAAGCCATGCTGGTATGTGACGGGCGTGATATGGCTGTTCGCTATAAAGACGTACTAAACCAAATCATGCAGGAGCGTCAAAACAAAGGTCTACCGACCTTTGAAAGCCGAGTGGTTATCTCTCTCGGTAGTATGACAGATAAGCGCACAGGTATTAGTGAACAACAAGCTCACTATGCATCAGGCTCAACCTCAAAACTTGAAACTATCGAAGAGCGTATCAAACGCGAACTCAAACAAGGCCAAACACCGATAGCCGTACCGTCTGAAAAGATCCCAAGCTTAGTGAATGATGAATTTAAGCTGCCTTATGGTGATGAGTCTGCTAATACCAAAGAAGAAACCAAGTTTAACAACATTGGTTTAATCATTGTTTCTGACATGCTGTTAACTGGCTGGGATGCCCCTATTGTCAGCACTCTATATTTGGATAAACCGCTAAAAGAACATACTTTGCTTCAGGCTATTGCTCGTGTAAACCGAACTCGAAAAAGTAAGAAAGCGGGTTATATTGTCGATTACTTCGGGGTGGTTGAGTACCTAGATGAAGCGCTGAAAGTTTATGGGGGTGACGTACAACCCGATCAAGTATGGACGGACGTCGAAGCGGAGTTACCACGTCTTCAATCAGCTTTGACAAAAGTGTTAGACATTCTTCCGAAAAAGCACAATCCCGTGAAGCAACCAGAACCTTACAAAGAGGATGCCGATCTCTACCTAGATCCAGATACTCGTCTAGATATTGTTGAAGACTTCCTCGTTGCTCTCGCTGGATTCAATAGCCGCTTAGATATCGTGTTACCTGACGAACGCGCATCTAAATATCAGCCTTACTTCAAAGTGCTGAATGAGATAAAACTCCAACTGCGCAACAAAATGCCTGAGAGTGCTGATACGGTTCGCATCACCGCATCTGAATCTGAACTGCTTAAAAACATGCTCGACGAGCATATAGAAGCAAGTGAAGTTAAGAGCTTGCTAGGTCGTGAAGTTTCAATTCTGGATGCTGCGGATATGGATCTACTCCGCAAGCAAAAAAGTGCTGGGAGTGCAGCATTGGTCATGAAGAACAAACTCAAGCACACCATTAAGACGGGTAAAGGTAAAGATCCTGCCTTCTTTGGTGACTTGGAAGAAGAGCTAGAAAAGCTTATCCAAGATGAACGTGAAGGACGTATTGAACAAGCTCTATTCCTAGAACAGCTAGAGCTTTTTGCTCAGCGTGTTCGTGATAAAGATGCCAAGCCATCTGAAATGGGCTTGGGAACAGCAACAGAGCGAGCCGTGTTCAACTACTTGGAAAAACAGGTAGAGGAAGCTGAAGCTCTAGCATGGACTAAAGGCATCTTTAGCCACCCTGATATCGCTGAAGTCATGTTGTCACCGATATGGAAAAAACAGACTGATATTCACAATGAGATCAAAAAAACAATCAGAACGATTTTACGTGGTCTTGGCGGCTGGGATATGACAGTAGCACGTCAGCACTCTGCTGAAATTTTCAGTATTATGTTGAACAACTGATCCTTTGCTTCACCAAAGACGAAAGAAACTGATGCCAATTTTTCAATACGGTACAACTGAAATCGAGTGGGAATTTAAGCTCGACTCAAAACTCAGTCACCACTACGTTACTGTAGAAAGAGGGAAGACTGTTCTTCTCAGAGGCCCAAGTGCCTCTGAGGACGAGCAACGAGAGCTGATTCGGTATAGAGCAAGGTGGATCAAAGAGCGCTTAGCGGAAGTCAATCAACCGTTAAAAGAAGAAATCGTCACAGGTAGCCGAGCGCCTTACCGTGGTCGTTCTTTCTATTGTGAAGTGATCCCTGTGCCAGAGTTATCGACGGTAGAAGTGAAGTTTAACCAAAGCCGTTTTAAAGTTCTTTCTCCCGAAGGCCACTTCGTCAGCCGTGAGCGATTCAAGCCAGCGTTGGAGCGTTTCTACAAACAGAAAGCCTTAGAAAAAATCGCTTCTCGCTTACGCTATTGGCAACAGGAAACGGGCATGCAAGCCACAACTTTCCACATAAAAAAGTTTGATGCACGTTGGGCTAACTGCACCGAGAACAATGTTCTGGAGTTCCACCCTCGTTGCATGGAGTTTTCCAATAAAGTGATGGATTACATAATCCTTCATGAGCTATGTCATACCGTAGAAAAAAGCCATAGCAAAAACTTTTGGAAACTAGTCGCCAAGTATTGTCCTGACTGGAAAGAGCTGCATGAAGAGGTAGAGCGTTCAGGGATGGGGATCTAGCGGAGTCTACTGCACTTTGAAAATGTCAGGAGGCACTGCTCACTGCTCTAAATCTTTCACTCTCCCTCTACTCACGACTTTTTATTCGCTAATTTAATTGAATAACTTTCATCTTTTAGGAACCTAGCGAGAACAATGTTCTCGCAGTATCAAACTTAGGTGTTCAAATAGGTTTATGATACATACACACCAATTAAAACCACTCAACTAACAAATTTTAATTCAATATAGTTTTTAATGTTTTTCATTATACATAAAAAACTTTTTAGTCAAGTTGAAAAAACTCTTGATTAAGAAAAAACAATCTAATATATTAAATCCCGTAGCAAGAAGCAGAGCTTCTATCTAGAAAGTGGCTTAAAGATATATTTAGACTAATATTACTTAAACTTTAAAAGTAAAAGTAATTTCTTCCACCTCACTGGTGGCTTAAAGAAAATTTAGTTTTAATACAATTAAATGTATCACTATTTTATCTACTAATAGATGGTTACACTTCCGCGCCAACTGGCGGTTAAGCGTTGGATAGAAGGTCGAGTTTATCTCGGCCTTTTTATTATTAATTGTAATACTGTTCTCAGAACTTTAAATCAATTCTATTTTTAGAAGATTATCTCTTTAGTTTTAATGATTAACTCTGGAAGCCTAGCTTATTAAAAGGAAGATCCTCCTACTTATCATTCGGAACATTGTTCTTCTACACAGTTTTTTATTGATTATTCAAATAGCCAATCTTTACTATTTTAAGATTGCGATAAGAACATTGTTCCAAGTAAATATCATCTCACTGTCGAGATGGTTATTAACATCATATCAAAAAAGGGGTTACTTAAAAGCTAACCTTAGATAAGGCAATACATACCCTTTGAGCTTAGACTCTATCTGTTCCACTGTTTTTAGTTGATCTGGTAGAACATTGTTCATAGGAGTTTCAACATCTATAACAGTGGCCAATCCACTCGCTCGTGGCACCGTTTTTTTCGTTACCACTACTAGTGCTTCGGCTTCACTTTCAACGGTATCTAGTGCACTTAATAGAGCGTCACATTGAGATATTTGCGGTGTGTAACGAATCAAAAATCGGGTAGGGTTTATTGGACTTACGAACACCTCCCGAGCTAGCTCTGCTGTTTCATGGTAAAAGTATCGTTCTACTACATCTCCAATTGCTACTTTCCAACCTTGTTGAATGGCCGCAGTCGTTGTCGGCATCCAAAACTTAGAGAAATTCTCTCTCTGTTCTCTTGGCGCATTACGTGTCAGATCGCCAATCACTGGGTGAGCAGGAACAAATCCCATGCTCTTAAAACCATCTCGTAATTCTTTGACGATTGGATTGGAGTCTTCGCATAACAAAGGGTAAATATCACGCCACAAATAATGAGGCCTTTCTATCGGCGATAGATACTTAGGATGGCTCGTAACTTGGTATGAAGGCGGCAGTAACTCAGAGCGAATATAAATCACATGATCCACAGGCAATTGCAGATATCGCTCCAATTGTAAAAGGTTGCCACTCTCAACATTACCGATCGTTTCGGCAGCATCGAGTTTATTTTCACAAAGAACAATTGAACCATCACTTAATATCAGACGCATGTCTGGTCGGCATCCAGGATAGATAACTTGGGTTTCGACCTTGCAGATCAATCTGTTATCTTCGTCTCCAAAAATCAACCTAACAAATGCTCGACTGAAACTTTCTGAAGACCCTAACGCCGCAGCGAAGAACTCAGTTAAGTGATCCTCTTTTGCTACCGTTAGTTTTTGAGTATTGATGAATAAGCCCACAAGCATCCCTTTCTATCAGCGTCGTTTCCTAGCAGGAAGGTTATCCGATTTTCCAGTCAGAACAATGTTCTTGTATCAAATATCAGCGTGATATCTTAGTAGCCTTGCTCTAAGCAAGAACAAGGTTCTTGCAATATCGTTAACCTCTTAACGAGTAATTACTTCTGGCAGAACTCAACTCAACCTAACAGTATCATGGAACATTGTTCTCATTGAACTCTTTCAGTTAGCCGCTTGTTCCAATGCCGCTTGACCGTCGGAATGGAGATACCAAGAGCATTTGCTGTTTTGGATTGACTCAGCCCTCTTGCCCTACATGCTTGGACTTTTTGAGTAGTGGTTAGTGCTTCTGGTCTACCAATCCGCTTACCTTCAGACTTAGCCCTAGCCTGACCTTCTAGCGTCCGCTCTCGAATACGGTTTCGCTCAAACTCAGCAAATGCTGAGAACATTTGTAGCATCAATCGTCCCTCTGCTGAGCTTAGATCAGCGGTAGGCAGATCAAGAGATATTGGCGTAACGCCCTTCTCTAACAGCATACTGATCGTATGCTGAACATCGATGTTATCTCTTCCAAGTCGATCAAGCTTTAGTACCACCAGTTTGTCCCCTGGTTCAAGTTTATGCTCAATCAACATTTTGAACTCACGTCGTTCAGTTGCAGGCACACTACCAGAAACTGTTTCATGTACAATTCGGTGTTCTTGAATATCGTAGCCAGCATTCCGAATTGCTAAAATCTGATTTGACACTGTTTGCTCGCTAGTCGATACACGACAATAAGCGAATGTCCGTCCCATACTCTCCACAATAGCCCCCTTTTTGGCATCACAATTGGTATCATCAATCGGTTAGGTGTCATAAAAATCCGATCCCTACTTTATGAGACCGCAAACACTTCATTCCCGTCTGGTGTCAGAAAACGGATGCTTGTTGATACTACAGATATGTTTACATCTCGCTAAAGTTGAGTACTTAAGTCGATAATTTTGACAAAGTAACTTTGCCTTAAGAAAACCTAGAAAATAAATGAACATCCGTGAGTAACAAACATTACTCTAAATTTAATTCATCTATAATAAAAACAAAGTTACTATTAATTTTCCTTGGCAATAAAATTAACACATAAAAAAAATAAATTTTATTTTATTAATTTTTCATGTTATAACTATTATAACTGTTATAACTATTATAAAGTTATGACTTACTATAACGCTTGAACTTTAAAAAACGAAGTTCATCGGATAAATTCATCAAAATTTGGGGGAAATTCTTCTGCCACTACTGGCACTTTCAACGCCAGCATTGGCACATTGATTGCCAATCTTGGCAAATTCACTTGCCACCCGCTTTAATAACGGAATTTTCAAGGCTTTCACCACTTGCCTAACATAATTCAACAGGCTTTAACGTTGTGCAAAAAAAGAACAACGTTAGAACACGTTGAATGTCTCATTTTTTCTTGACTTATAACGGTTACAACCATATAGACCAGGAACTCGACATTCTTTACTTTCTTTAATATCTTTTCTTTTCAAACGAACTTTTGGAACATTGTTCTTGTCATCTAAATTAATAGAATTTGCTCTGAGTAATGCTTCTTCATCTGAAATTTCATTGTAAACCACTTTAAAATCATTAAGCTTAGTTTTACGTTCTTCTCTTGTAGATAGGTAACTCATTTCACGATTACGTTTAGAATAAACCAAAACTTGAGACATATCGACAGCCCTCTTGATATATATAGACAAATTCAATGACCATTATATTTATCAAGTAATATTCTCTTTGTAAAGGACCTTTAATCACTATTTAAAAATTACATTAACATTTAATTATTAAATAAAAACCGTTTGATTTTTTAATTATTAAATTAGAAAAATAATAATTAGTTAAACTTCTACCTAAAAATGAAAAAGATCAGATTCTGGGCTATTAGTGATGCGATTTCTCTCCTCAAAGAACCACATATTCATCACCATGAATTCTCGGTTAGGATCCTAACCGAGAATAGAGAACAGATTCTTACTATTGGTGACGCTATTCCCCCTCCTCAAAGAACCATATTCATCCCCATAAATTCCGAGTTAGGATCCTAACCGAGAATAGAGAACAGATTCTTACTATTGGTGACGCTATTCCCCCTCCTCAAAGAACCATATTCATCCCCATAAATTCCGAGTTAGGATCCTAACCGAGAATAGAGAACAGATTCTTACTATTGGTGACGCTATTCCCCCTCCTCAAAGAACCATATTCATCATCATAGATTCCGAGTTAGGATCCTAACCGAGAATAGGGAACCAGCTTTTGACTATTGGTACTGCCATTTCCTTAGTCTCATAGCAACCACATTCATCACTACAAATTCCAAGTTAGGATCCTAACTCGGAAAAACCAATCAGGGATCAGGAAGGGTATTAGCGATCACCAATTACTATCTTCAATCACAAGTGTACAAAAATATATGTCATACTTACTTTTTATGACTACTTATGAGCATTGAAGTGAAGATTGAGGATGCATTGGAGCGCCTGCATAAATTTGACAGGCGAGGTATACACGTTTACCGAAAAAGTGACCTCAGGAGATTATTTTTTGATGACTCACTTACAGCATTCCAGCAAAGTTTACCTCGTTTGGTGAAAGCTGGAGTACTAGAGCGGGTATGCAACGGTGTTTATGTATTCTCATACAGTCGTCATAAGGACGGTTATACCATTGAATACATTGTCAAATGCTTGCGACGAGGAGAGTACAACTACATCTCTCTAGAATCGGCGCTTTCAGAATACAGTGTCATTTCTCAAGTGATGATTGATAGAATTACGATCATGACAACAGGACGCAAGGGAGAGTTCAGGACCCCTTATGGCGTTATCGAGTTCACACATACGAAACGTGATGATATTGACATTATCAACAATACCATAACTTCAGATCGGCCCCTGCGGATTGCTAAAAAAGAAGCTGCGATTCGAGATTTGAAGAGGGTTGGTGCGTATTTCGGTGATTGCGATCGCTCGTTTCGGTTTATTCCGATCACCTGACTCTACCATTTTTCTCTCTTCCTAT
>NZ_JARBFT010000017.1:0-52341 GCF_028863985.1 Vibrio chanodichtyis
ATAGGAAGAGAGAAAAATGGTAGAGTCAGGTGATCGGAATAAACCGAAACGAGCGATCGCAATCACCGAAATACGCAACATAGCTGCCATAAGTGAGGTAGTAGTAGTGATTAACAACACAGCCCAACACATATAAACACGCAATCACACTATGGTAGCTCACAGCAAAACGCTGCCAACGCAAGTAAGCCTTGCTCGAGCAAGCCGCAATCAAGCCACTCAGCAGGAGTGGGGCATAAGCAATCGCGGTAACTTTGGCATCAAACCGCATGCCAACCCAAAATGCGCGCCAAACATCATCATTTATTGCGACTTTAGGCAGTAGATCATCAATGTGCAGAAAAAATATTACGCGAGCGATCAGCAATAAGCTTATCGAGAACAGGCTAAACTGGATTAGTAACAGACAAAGCTGACGAAGGTGGGCTTGATACTTCATTTAGGCAACAACAAATAGATAACTAACGCTCAGCCAAACAAACTGGGCGCCAAATAGGATAAGAGGCTAGCATTTACAGCTCGGGGTACCAGCCCCGGCTGTAAATGGTGTGGGGAATATCGCTATACGATATAGAATTCTTTGTACCATTTCACAAAATTCGCGACCCCTTGCTTCACACCCATTTGTGGCTTGTATTGGGTTGCGTTGAACAGATCATCGGTATCAGCATAGGTGACATACACATCGCCCGGTTGCATTGGTAGCATGTTTTTATTGGCTTCAATTCCTAATGCCGACTCAAGCGCTTTGATGTAATCCATCAGTTGTACTGGGCTGCCATGACCAATGTTATACACTCGATAAGGTGCCGAACTGGTAGCTGGAGTACCGTTTTCTACCGTCCAATCCGCATTCGGCTGAGGGATCACATCTTTAATGCGCAATACCCCTTCCACGATATCGTCGATATAAGTGAAATCACGCATCATATCGCCATGGTTGTAGACATCGATAGGATCACCGTTAATGATCGCTTTGGTGAACTTAAACAGCGCCATGTCTGGACGCCCCCATGGGCCATAAACCGTAAAGAATCGCAGACCTGTAGTGGGTACTTGGTACAAGTGCGAATAAGTATGCGCCATCAGCTCATTGGATTTTTTGGTCGCGGCATACAAAGAAATCGGGTGATCAACACTGTCTGAAGTATTAAACGGAGTTTTACGGTTTAAACCGTACACCGAGCTAGAAGATGCATAAATTAAATGTTTGATCTTATGATGACGACAACCTTCCAGAATCGCCAAATGCCCCACCAAATTGCTATCTGCATAAGACATTGGGTTATCAATTGAATAACGCACACCCGCTTGTGCCGCTAAGTGGATCACCTTATCAAACTGCTCTGCAGCAAAAAGTTCCGCAACGGCGTTGCGGTCAGCAATATCCATTTTAATAAATGAAAAACGCTCATGGGCAGCTCGCTGGATACGAGCCTGTTTTAACGCAATATCGTAATAGTCATTAAGGTTATCGATCCCAACCACGTCATGACCTTCCGCACATAAGCGTTCAACCACAGCTGAACCAATAAAACCTGCCGCACCAGTGACTAAATATTTCATTACAATTTTCTCTTCTGATCGAAAGCTGTGCAGGTTATATCACAATTTTTCTCTACATTCTTGCCATTCAGGCTGGCACTCGGCGCAGAAAAAACTATTGCGCTGGGCAATTTTCTGCTCACACAGTGGTGCTCCGCAATTAGGGCAAGGTTGATTGGCCTTGCCATATACCTGTAATTCTTGGGCAAAATAGCCGGGCTTACCATCACTTTGGGTAAAATCTTTCAAGGTGGTTCCCCCTTGCTGGATCGCGACTTGCAGCACCTGTTTAATATTACAAACTAAGGTTTGCCACTCAACTAAGCTCAGTGAATGAGCTGGGCGCAGCGGATGAATGCGGGAACTGAACAGCGATTCATTGGCGTAAATATTGCCAACCCCGACCACCGCAGCGTTATCCATAATAAAAGCTTTAATCGCAATCCGTTTATTGCGTGCTTTGTCAGCCATATATTCAGCGGTAAAGGCGGCGCTTAGTGGCTCTGGGCCTAAACGCTGCAACACGGCATGAGTTTGCCCAGGCTCACACCATAACCAAGCGCCAAAACGGCGCGGATCGTTATAGCGCAGCCGTTTACCGTTACTCATCACCAGATCGACGTGATCATGTTTACCAGCCGGAAAATCACCCTCTAAAATCCGCAGCGAACCAGACATCCCCAAATGCACAATCGCGCTACCAAGCGCCGTTTCAATGATCAGGTATTTCGCCCGCCGCTCAATCGCTAAAATCGGCTGTCCTTCCAATTGCTTAAGCTCAGGCGGGATCGGCCAACGCAGCTTAGGGACGCGCAAGATGATCGATTGGATAATACCGCCCACCAGATGCGGAGAAATCCCCAACCGGCTCACTTCAACTTCAGGTAATTCAGGCATTGCGATTCTCTTCCTTACAGGATGATGCGATCAACGGCGCTAAACGGCTTATTTGATCAGCGCTTGCTTGGCCACGTTATTTATTCAGCGTGGAATGGACCGGCAAAGGTGCAGGAAACAGATAATTGGCTTCAACCGAGACGGCAATCCAGTGATCTTGCCAGTTTTTTAGCAACCAAAATTGTGGGGTTTGGTAGAAAGTGATCCGCTGTGGCTCTTCGCTGTCGGCGTACCACACTTCGATGGTCTGTGCGCTAGGTAACGTTGGTTGCAAGGCACGATAAGTGGCGTCCTCGACTTCGGTTCCGGTTAGCGCTTGCCAACGTTGCACTAACTGTTTACCACTCACGCTGAGTTCAGGGCTAGCAAACCACTCTTCACGGCTTTTCTCGAGAGAAAATTGCGGAAAATTCATCGCTTGTAATGTCGCAGCAGGTCGTAATAGTGTTGGAAAACGGCTAGTTGGCTGCGGCACCAGGTAGGTTTTAATCACCGTTGGCAGATTGAGAATCGCAATAAAACCGATCACCGATAAAATCAGGATATTATTCCAACGGCGACGTCGATGGGGAGAAACACGCATAATCACTCCTAGCTATAAGCCAACGCTCACAGAGTAGCAAACTGCGCTATCAGATCCTAGTGGGTAGGATCTCCGCTATCACACGGTAAACCCAAATTGCAGGCAGAAAAAAACCCAACCAAAGGCTGGGTTTTTTCACACACTACAAGAGAGAGATAAAATCAATTACTTGATTTTGCCTTCTTTGTACATAACGTGCTGACGAACTACAGGATCAAATTTCTTGATCTCGAATTTGCCAGGCATGTTACGCTTGTTCTTGTCAGTGGTGTAGAAGTGACCTGTACCAGCTGATGATACTAGGCGGATTTTTTCGCGAATGCCTTTAGCCATTGCTCAATTCCTCTTAAACGTTTTCGCCACGTGCACGGATCTCTACAAGAACAGCATCGATGCCTTTCTTGTCGATGATACGCATACCTTTAGCAGTTAGACGTAGTTTAACAAAACGTTTTTCGCTCTCTACCCAGAAACGATGAGTTTGTAGGTTCGGCAGAAAACGACGCTTAGTAGCATTTTTTGCGTGTGAGCGGTTGTTACCAACAGCAGGACGCTTACCAGTTACTTGGCATACTCGTGACATGAATGTCTTCTCCAAATCGTTTCAGCTCGATATCAACCTTGGTGGCCGAACCTCTCTCTTTCCGAAATCAGAAGTTGAGGGTAAAAACCGTTATGGAATACCCATACAAGGCTATCAAAGGTCGCGCATTATACTAACTTGCCGCACATTGCTCAAGACCCGAACAGATCCTTTTCGCAGGATTTGCTGATCTTTTTACGGTGCGAGCTGAATCAGGGTTAAAAAATGTCGGGGCATATTAGCAGATTCTCGCTAAGTCACAAGTTTAAAAATGCCGCACACTATTAGCTTTGACTATATCTAGCTTTGACTATATCCAGCCTCGTTCAGCAAAAGAGACCACTTCACCATCGCCCACCACAAAATGGTCGAGCACTCGGATCTCGACCACACTCAAGGCATCACGCAGTCGATCGGTGATCCGGCGGTCCGCTTGACTCGGTTCTGCCACTCCCGAAGGATGGTTATGCGCCAATATGACCGCGGCAGCATTATGTGCCAATGCATGCTTAACCACTTCTCGTGGATAAACGCTGGCGGCATCAATCGTGCCTTCAAATAAAATCTCATCGCGGATCACCCGATGTTGGTTATCTAAAAATAAGATATAGAAGGCTTCACGCTGGCGATCCCGCAACACGCTGGATAAATAAAGTTTGGTGTGCTGCGGGCTGGTCAGGGCATCGCCCCGTTTGAGAGTTTCCGCCAAATGGCGCTGCGCCATTTCTAATACCGCTTGTAATTGCACATATTTGGCTTCCCCTAGCCCTTTATGCTGACAAAATTCGGCTTGAGAGGCGCAAAACAGCGCGCGCAGCGATCCAAACTCACGCAGCAATAGATCCGCCAAGACGAGCACATTCATGCCTTGGGTGCCGGTGCGTAAAAAAATCGCCAACAATTCTGCATCACTTAATGCGTGTGGGCCACGTTGCAGCAATTTTTCGCGCGGCATCGATTCGGTTGGTAAAGATTTGAGATTCATAGTGCGCTCTGCCAAGGATTTGGTTTACACAAAGCAGAGAAGCCGACAACTCGCAAGCCGTGTGGCTTAAGTTTCGAACCGCCTCACGGGCTAATGTAATAAGGCTGCAGACAAAAGCTTAAACTTGCTAGCCTGCCCATCGCTTGGCGAAAGGCTATCAATCGTCGTTTTCGGCGAACCTCCAGCGCCACTTTACCACTGGCCACGCGCACGCTATCGTGCCGAGGTGGCTGCAATATTTCCCACTAACTGTGCTAACATAGCGCGCAGATTTTTTGAGGGTTTCGAAATGCAAACATTGGCAGGCAAAAAGATTCTGCTCGGTATCAGCGGTGGTATCGCAGCATACAAATGTGCCGAACTCACTCGTCGATTAGTGGAGCGTGGGGCAAGCGTGCAAGTAGTGATGACGCACGCTGCGCAGCAATTCATTACTCCGCTAACCATGCAAGCGGTATCGGGTCGCCTGGTTTCTACCAGTTTACTTGATCCAGCAGCAGAAGCGTCGATGGGGCATATTGAACTGGCCAAATGGGCTGATTTAGTACTGCTGGCTCCTGCCACTGCCGATCTGATTGCACGTATCGCGGCTGGAATGGGCAACGATTTATTAACCACGTTAATTCTCGCCACTGATGCCCCAGTGGTGATCGCACCAGCGATGAATCAGCAGATGTATCGTAACCTTGCCACCCAAGCCAATCTGGATACCCTTGAGCAACGCGGCTACTCAATCTGGGGCCCCGCTGCTGGTGAACAAGCTTGTGGCGATGTCGGCCCAGGGCGCATGTTAGAACCCATGGAACTGGTAGCGCGTTGCGAGCAATTTTTCACTCCCAAAATTCTGCACGGACAACGAGTGCTGATCACCGCAGGTCCAACCCAAGAAGCGCTCGATCCAGTGCGTTATATTACCAATCATAGCTCAGGCAAGATGGGCTTTGCGCTAGCCAAAGCCGCCGCGCAATTGGGGGCAGAAGTCACGCTAGTCAGCGGTCCGGTACATTTACCCACCCCAGCGGGGGTGACACGAATTAATGTGCAAAGCGCACTAGAAATGCATAGCGCAGTCATGACTGAAGCGACTGCGCACCAGATCTTTATCGCCTGCGCCGCCGTGGCCGACTATCGCCCACAAACCATGGCCGAGCAGAAGATCAAAAAGAATAGCGACAACGATATATTGACCATTGAGATGGTCAAAAATCCCGATATCGTTGCCGCAGTTGCAGCCCTGAGCGAACATCGCCCATTTACCGTCGGTTTTGCTGCCGAAACGCAGCAGGTGGAAACCTATGCTCGCAGTAAACTGCAGCGTAAAAATTTAGATCTGATCTGTGCCAATGATGTTTCACTGCCCGGACAAGGCTTTAACAGTAATGACAACGCCTTGACGTTATTTTGGCGAGAGGGTCAGCAAAGCTTGCCTTTAACCAGTAAGCAAGCGCTCGCTATAGCGGTGCTAGAGCAGATCCATCGATTAATGTCATAGTTCAGTAGCACAGCTAGGCGTTATTTTCGCCACCCAGTTCAACCATTTTTATCAACACGCTTCGAACCACCGTTGAGCTTAGTTAAACTTCATCGGTTTCATCACTACCCTCATTGCGCTGAGGGTAGGGTATTGATTGTTGATCCGCAGTGATAATAAAAAGGAAAACGGTGCATGGCCGGCAATAAAAAAATCAACCGACGCGAAGAAATCTTGCAAGCTCTAGCACAAATGCTCGAGTCGAATGAAGGCGCTTCACGCATTACCACCGCTAAATTAGCCAAACAGGTTGGCGTTTCCGAAGCCGCACTCTATCGCCACTTTCCCAGTAAAGCTCGCATGTTTGAAGGATTGATAGAGTTTATCGAAGAGTCGTTGATGTCGCGCATCAACCGTATCTTTGATGAGGAAAAAGATACCCTCAGTCGCATTCGGCTAGTGATGCAGCTGCTGCTCGCCTTTGCTGAACGTAATCCAGGTTTAACCCGCATTCTGTCTGGACATGCGCTAATGTTTGAAAATGAGCGCCTCCGCGATCGAATCAATCAGTTGTTTGAACGAATTGAAACCTCTTTACGACAAATTCTGCGCGAACGTAAAATTCGTGAAGGAAAATCCTTCCCGGTCGATGAAAATATTCTTGCCGCGCAATTACTCGGTCAGGTGGAAGGCAGCCTGAATCGCTTTGTGCGTTCCGATTTTAAATATCTACCGACCGCTAATTTTGATGAATACTGGGCACTACTGAGTGCGCAGATTGAGTAAGTCACATGAGTAAATCCAAATACAGCCAACCTTCATTTTCCTGCGCTTTATTGCATCCTAAATATTGGGGGGTCTGGCTCGGTTTCGGCCTGCTGGCGCTGCTGGTTAACCTGCTACCTTACGCGCTGTTACTGAACATCGGCCGCAGCATCGGCCAATTTTCCATGCGTTTCGGTAAAAAGCGGGTACACATCGCCAGACGCAATCTGGAACTGGCTTTCCCGGAGATGAGCCAAGCTGAGATTGATACTTTTGTGCTGGAAAATTTCAAAAATACCGGTGCTGCCTTAATTGAAACGGGCATCACTTGGTTTTGGCCAACTTGGCGTTTTAAACGGATTTTGATTAATCAAGATACCCAAGTGGTTCGCGACCATGCGCAAAACGGTAAAGGAGTGTTGCTGTGCTGTGTCCATGCGCTCAATCTGGAGATCACCGCGCGCGCATTTGGGGTATTAGGCATGAGTGGCTATGGTGTTTACCGACCACACAATAATCCCGCTTACGATTTTATCCAACATTGGGGGCGCTCCCACAATGGTAATCAATTGATTGATCGTAAAGATGTAAAAACGATGATTAAAGTCCTCCGCCAAGGTCACCGCTTATTCTATCTGCCCGACCACGATTATGGGCGTAACAAATCGGTATTTGTGCCTTTCTTTGCTGTGCAGCAAGCTTGCACCACCACCGGCACCAGTATTTTGGCTTACACTAGCCACTGTGCGATTGTGCTCGGCTCTGGCTTCCGTAATGCACAAGGGCGCTATGAGATTATCGCGGACACTTCGATTGAAGCGGACTACCCACAAAAAGATGAAACCGCTGCCGCAGCTTACATGAATAAATTTGTTGAACAGCTTATACTGCGCGCCCCCGAGCAGTGGATGTGGCTACATAAACGCTTCAAAACGATGCCGGATACAACCATGAACCATTCACGCTATCAGTAACGAGGCATTTGTGAGCGATAAAGACACCAGTATGGCGCGACATTTACACTCTCCTAAATTTGAGTGGCACTTTTTGCACCCCAAACATTGGGGAACTTGGATTGGAATCGCTTGTGCAGGGCTATTGGCATTTATTCCTTGGCGGTTACGCGATAAATTAGCGCAATCCTTAGTGCCACTGATCATCCGTAACAACGGTCGGATGGTGCGTCGGGCTCGGGTTAACCTAGGCCTCTGTTTCCCGCAGCTCAGCGAAGATCGCCGCGAGCAAATCTTGCATGACACCCTAGTGAAAGCCGCGCAGTTTATGCTGGGCTATTCTGAACTGTTGGTACGCTCAACTCGCTACAATAACGCGCGCGGTGAATTGATTGGTGAAGAGAATTTGCTGCCCTTGCTCGACCGTGGCGAACGGGTTATTTTGCTGGTACCGCACTCTTGGGCGATCGATTATGCAGCAGTCATGCTGGCCGCACGCGGTTATAAAGTCACCAACATTATGAAGCCGCAGCGTAATCCCATCACCGATTGGCTGATGCATGTCCAGCGTATGCAGTATGGTGGGCGAATCTTTAGCCGCGAAGCGGGTATCAAACCTTTTTTGCGCTCAATTCAAGCCGGTTATGTGGGCTATTGGGTACCCGATGAAGATCACGGCCCACAAAACTCAGTGTTTGTACCGTTTTTTGCCACTGAAAAAGCCACCCTCAAAGGCTTTGGCAAAATGGCCAAACTGTGTAAAGCGCAGGTAGTGCCTTTAATGTCATGTTACGACAGCGAATCGGGGCGTTATCAAGTGCACATTTTACCGGCGCTGCAAGATTTCCCAACTGGCGATGAAACCTGCGATGCGCGGGCTATGAACCAAGCGATTGAAGACTTAGTCACCCCGCGACCTGAGCAGTATATGTGGATTTTACGGCTGTTAAAAAGCCAACGTGATGGGCGTAAAACCTATCAAAATTGCCAGTAGCAACCGCTTAAAAACTGATCTCATCTGTAAAAAAACAGCCTCATGATTATGAGGCTGTTTTTCATTTTAGGCTTGGGTTATATCAATTTGCTTAGATGCCGTATTGTGCACGGTACGCTTTAACAGCCTCTAGATGCTCAGCATTACCACCTTGCTGCTCAAGGTAAGTGATCAGATCGCTTAGGCTGATGATCGAAATCACCGCACAACCGAAATCTCGCTCTACTTCTTGAATCGCCGACAGCTCACCCTGACCTTTTTCTTGACGATCAATCGCCACCAACACGCCAGCCAAATCGGCACCATTGGTTTGAATCAGTTCCATCGACTCACGGATCGCGGTACCGGCGGTGATCACATCATCCACCAACATAATCCGCCCAGCTAACTTGCTGCCAACCAGATTGCCACCTTCGCCATGATCTTTGGCTTCTTTACGGTTAAAGCAGTAAGGGGTATCCACCTCGTGGTGATCGGCCAGCGCAACGGCGGTGGTGGTGGCAATCGGAATGCCTTTGTAAGCTGGGCCAAACAGCACATCAAACTCGATGCCTGCATCCACTAATGCCGCGGCATAAAAACGCCCTAAGCGGGCCAAATCACGGCCAGTATTAAACAGACCAGCGTTAAAGAAATAAGGGCTTTTACGGCCTGATTTCAAAGTAAACTCGCCAAACTTTAGCACCTGTTTCTCTAGGGCAAACTCAATAAACTCACGCTGGTACGCTTTCATTACATCTTCTCCATATCTAAGTTTCTAGTTCCTAGACTCTAGTCCCTAGAAAGATAACTAAAAAAATAGCCCCCAACTGGGAGCTATCTAAATCAATTGGCTAATGCCGCCTTCTGCACCGCCACAATATCGGCGATGCCTTTTTGAGCCACGGCTAATAAACTCAATAACTGCTCATGACTGAATGGCTCGCCTTCGGCGGTGCCTTGGATTTCAATCATCTTACCTTCTTCAGTCATCACGACATTCATATCGGTATCGGCAGCAGAATCTTCCACATACTCCAGATCGCACAGCACTTCATCACCTAGTAGACCAACCGAAACCGCTGCTACATGGCCTTTCATTGGGTTTTTCTTCAGTTGACCTTGAGCCACCAAATGGGCAAACGCATCGGCTAGTGCGACGCTTGCACCCGTAATCGAAGCAGTGCGCGTACCGCCATCGGCTTGGATCACATCACAATCCACCGTGATCATAATTTCACCCATCGCTTGTAAATCGACCACTGCACGTAGGCTACGTGCGATCAGACGCTGGATTTCCATCGTCCGGCCGCCCTGTTTACCATTGGCTGCTTCACGGCGGGTACGCGAATGGGTCGCGCGCGGCAACATACCATATTCGGCCGTCACCCAACCTTTACCTTGGCCTTTTAACCAACGCGGCACACCTTGTTCAATACTGGCATTACACAACACTTTGGTGTTGCCAAATTCCACCAACACTGAGCCTTCTGCGTAAGCCGTATAGTGGCGAGTGATTTTGATCGGGCGAACTTGATCCGCAGCGCGGTTATCTGGGCGCATAGTTAAAAGCCTTGTGCGAAAGGGGAAACAGAATTGGGGCGCAATTATACTGGAAGTAGTGGCAAGATCCTAGAGCTGAGGCCGAGCAGCTAGGATCTGCCCCCTGTTTGCCGTATTATGGCTCGATTGCGCTATACCCAAACCACTTGGAGTTGCAGTTAGGCGGCAAGTGAGTGAGTCCCCATGAGCATAAGTAAACTATGTGATTGGGATGAGCGAACGTCGCCAACACCGCTGCAACTTCAAGTAGCAAGAGTATAACTAGCCGACTCAATTGAAGGATATGGTAATGATCTACAGCATGACTGCGTATGCACGTAAAGAAATCAAAGGTGATTGGGGCAGTGCCGTGTGGGAAATCCGCTCGGTTAACCAACGTTATCTCGAAACCTATTTCCGCCTGCCTGAGCAGTTACGCGGTTTAGAGCCTCTGCTGCGTGAGCGGTTTCGTCAGCGCCTATCGCGCGGCAAAATCGAGTGTCATTTACGCTTTGAAGCCAATCCTGCGGCACGCAGCGAGCTAACCATCAATCAAGCCCTTGCTCAACAAGTGATTAATGCGGCCAGCCAAATCATGCACATGACTGGCGAACTAAGCCGCATCAATCCATTCCAAGTTATGCAGTGGCCGGGAGTGATGGAAACGCCAGAACAGGATATGGATGCGATCAATCAAGCCCTACTAAATGGCTTTGATGAAGCAGTGAGTGAGTTTATCACTGCGCGTGGCCGTGAAGGTGACAATATGAAAGCGCTGATTGAGCAACGTTTACAAGCAATCAGTGCCGAAGTAGTGAAAGTACGCGCGCGGATGCCAGAAATTCTCGAGTGGCAACGTGAGCGTCTGCTGAACAAATTTGCAGAAGCGAAGATTGAACTGGATGCAAGTCGCGTCGAGCAAGAGCTGATCCTGCTCGCACAGAAATCCGATGTCGCCGAAGAGCTGGATCGCCTCGATTCTCACGTCAAAGAAGCGCGCGAAGTACTGAAAAAAGGTGGCTCTTGTGGTCGCAAACTAGATTTCATGATGCAAGAGTTCAACCGTGAATCAAACACGCTGGCCTCTAAATCCATCGCCACCGATATCACCGCTTCCGGCGTTGAGCTAAAAGTGCTGATCGAACAGATGCGCGAGCAGATCCAAAACATCGAATAGAATTTTGGCGTTACTTAAAGCTTAGTGACTTTATAATTGCCCCGCTTTGCCGGGGCTTTTGATGATCACTGGCTGCGGTTTTTCTTTTTTCAATCCAGCTATGTCGCTTATTTACCATTTGCAACAATAACCACTGCGCCGTAGCGCTTATCGATTAACGGGCGCGTTGGCTTAGTAGCAGCAATAGGAAATAACTGCCGCCAATGATGGCCACTAGAGTACCGGCGGCGATTTGTGCCGGAAACAGTAACGCTTGGCCTAGCCAATCAGCCCATAACAGCAGTGTGCCGCCGATCAATGCCGCGAGCAGTAATTGTGAATCCGCACGCTGCGCGCCGAGCATCAGCGCCATGTGCGGCGCAATCAAACCGACAAAGCTCACTGGTCCCATAGTAGCGGTGACTAACGCACACAACGTGGCAACCAACATCAGCAGCAATAAGCTCGCCCGACGTGGGCTTAAGCCGCGAGTGGCGGCAAAATCACGCCCAATCGAGAGTAACGTGAGCCAACGCGACCAACTGAGTGCCACCAGCCCACAGCCCACTACCGCCAAGCTGAGCAGCACCGCTTGCTCGCCAGTCACCCGATAAGTAGAACCCGATAACCACAGTAAAATTTGATAGCTGTCGCCACTCCCTTTGGCCAAGGTAAATTGCACTAACGCTTCAAGCAGCGCAGTTAAGGCAATTCCGGTGAGGATCAAACTGGAAGGCGCATAGTGATGGCGACGCCCGAGCAGCAGCAACACGACCAACACCGCCGCACTGCCGATCAATGCCGTTGCCCAGTGGGTAGTTTGCAAACTTTGCCCAAGAAATAGGCTCGCAAATACCAAAGCAAAAGTGGCTCCGGAAGAGACGCCCAAAATATCTGGGCTGGCTAATGGGTTATAAATCAACCGTTGTAGCACAGTCCCAGCCACCGCCAAACCAACCCCAGCAAACAGTGCGGTCAGTAATCGTGGCCAGCGTAGCGGCCATTGAAACTCATTAGGCAGCGCCCAGCTATGAGTTGGCATCTGCCATCCAATGTGCAGTGCCAAACCAAGCAATAACCCAGCCGCAATCCCAATCACAGCCCAGCGTGCTGGAGTAGATCGGCGGGTCGCTAAGCGAATCGACAGTGTATCTTGCGCTTTGAGCGGGCGACGACTAAACCAGATCAGTGCTGGCGCGCCAATCACCGCAGCCGTGATCCCGCTTGGTACCACTTGCTCGCTCCACGCACTAAGCGCCATCGCCAAAATATCGGTCGCCAGCAGCAATAACGCGCCCAGCAGCGCGCTGCTGTACAGCTCAACTTTCGGGGTACGCGCGCCGAAGGCGCGGGCAATATTGGGGGTCAAAAGTCCGATAAAACCGATCACCCCAACCGCGGTGATTGACGCCGCCACCAACCAAATACCACCAGCCATCAATAGCAAAAACGCAGGCAGTACAGCTAAGCCACGCGCCGCCGCCCCTTCATGCCCTAAACGCAATAAGGTTAACACCCGTGGCGCAAACAGCAGTAACGGCACCAGCAAGGCCAAGCGAGGCAAAAGCCAGCTTAACCACTCCCAACCGTTTTGCGCTAAATCACCCGCGCCCCACATAAACACATTCTGGGCAAATTCTTCATGCAGCAGTACCAAAGCGGTCGCGATTGAACCGAGCAGGATATTAACCACCATCCCCGCCACGACCAGCGGTAATCCGGTCAGGTTACGCAACCCAGCAATCGCAATAATCAGCGCAAAAGCCAGCAAGGCACCAGCCATCGCCGCCAGCGCGCTGTAATCGGCCACCCAATCACTAAACCAGATATTAACGATGATCAGTCCAAGCCAAGCACCGGATGAAGTACCCAGCGTCAGTGGCGAGGTCAACCGGTTTTGCGTCAGTTGTTGCATCAAACTGCCGACCAAGCCAAGCACCGCACCCACCACCAGTGCCATCACCGCACGCGGCAATTGCCCGTACACGAAATTCACTTGAGCAAAATTGTGCGCCGCTTGCTTGCCAAGCACCAATTGCCACTGCTCAAGCAGCGTTAAATGGTGCCCGACTTGTACACTCAAAATCGCCACCAGCAAGGTCACCGCGGCCAAGCCGAAAAAATGCCATCCCCTCATCACTGTGGCGCTACCGCCAACAAACTTTCGGTGATCGCTTCTGCGCTATAGCGCAGCGACATCGCCCCGCCATAGCTCCACACCGCGCGCACCGAATTAACCTGTCCCGCTTGCACAAACGGCATCGCTCGCCATAGCAGTGACTGTTGCACTTTTTTCTCTTCGGCAAAGGGCAAAAAATACAGCACATAACCGTGCTCAACATGCTGCAAATCACTTAAGCGTTTTTGCACTATGCCCCACTCTTTGGCTGGCTGAGGCAAAGCCACCGACAAACCTAACTGCTCAACCACATAGTGCGGCGTTGAGTTTTCGGTATACAGAAAAACCGAAGTGGGGTTAGCAAAACGCATCGGCACGACCGCTGGTAAGCTTTCGCCAAATGCTTGTTGCAGGGAAGCTTTCAGCTCAGCAAAACGGGCCTGCATAGCCTGCAACTTTTGTTCGGCCAACGACTGCTGACCAAATAGCGTGGCTAAAGTAGTAAAGTGCGCAATCGCCACTTGCGCGGCGTTATCTTGCTCAGCAAAGTTAGGCAGATAAAGCACTGGAGCAATCCGCCCCAGCATCGGCAATAGATCTTGTTGCGGGCCGGCGGCTAAAATCACATCCGGTTGCAGCGCAGCAATTTTCTCTAAATTCGGTTCGTTGCGAGTGCCAATATCTTGCACTGAATGAGGCAGCGCTGGCTGCACCACCCACTGCGCATAAGAGCTCAACTCAGGCGCGCCGACGGGCTCCACTCCCAGCTCCAACACCTGCTCAAGCAGATCCCAGTTCAACACCACCACTCGCTGCGGAACGTTGGCGAAACGCTGCTCACCTTGGCTATCGGTGATCACGATTTGCGCCTGCACTGGCAGAGCCAATAAACTGAGCACCAGCAAGGCGCGGCCGAGTTTCGATAAACAGATTAAGCACATACAATCGCGACCTTATTTGTTGCAGAGTGAGCCAGCGGATGAGGATGATCGATCAAGCGGATTGGTGAATGATATAAATCCGATAAACGCTGCTCATCCAGCAGCAATTCGCTGCGCCCAGCAAAGGCCACCTTGCCCTGCTTGAGCGCAACAATATGGGTGGCATAGCGCAGCGCCAGATTAAGATCATGCAAAATCACAATCACCCCAACCCCTTGGGTTTGATTCAGCTCGGCTAGCAGCGCCATTAACTGATATTGGTGATGCACATCCAGCGCCGAGGTCGGCTCATCTAAAATCAGCACCGGCGATTGCTGCGCCAGTAACATCGCGACCCAAGCACGTTGCCGTTCACCACCAGAGAGGTCATCAGCCAAACTATCAGCAAACTGACTAACGCCGGTTTTTTGCAACGCCGCATCGATGATCTGCTCATCTTGCTGACGCCAGCGCCCTAAGGTACCACGCCACGGGAAACGGCCTAAACGCACTAATTCGCGCACGGTTAAGCCGGCACTGGTGGGCAATTTTTGCGGCAAAAACGCCACTGCCTTGGCGAGGGTTTTACTCGACAAAGCGGTGAGCGATTGACCGTTGAGCGTCACTTGACCACTGTCCGCCGCTTGTTGACCAGACAATAAACTGACTAAGGTCGATTTACCTGAACCGTTGTGACCCAGCACAACGGTTAGTTGATTGGTTGGAATGGTCAACTCATCGATGGCCAAAATAGTACGCCCAGCGCGCACCATTTGAATATCCGCCAATTGAAACATTGATCCCCTCATCATCACTGATCAACAAAAACAACAAATCCCGCTCTCAGCGGGAATTGCACTAGGCACTAGGCGCTAAGCCAATCTCAACCGCTCACGCCATTATCAGTCGCCGCTTGACCACTATCCTTAGCCCGATGACCAAGGATAGTGGCGAGTATCAGCAAGCCGTGATTACCAACGATAGTTGGCACTGAGCACCGCGCTGCGTGACTGGCCGTAATAGCACCAATAATCACAAGCTGAGACAAACTCGCGATCAAACAAATTACTGATATTCAGCTGCGCTTTCCAGTTTTCGGTAATTTCATAGCCCATCATCAGATCGACTAAGGTGACACTCGGTACGCTGCGATAGCTCGAACGTGGGTTATCTTTCGACTCGCCGATATAACGCACTCCAGAGCCAAACGTCCAACCAGAAAGGCCAAGCTGACTAGCATCATAATCGAGCCACGCCGAGGCTTGATGTTTCGGGATCAAGCCAACCTGCTGTGTACCATTTAGATTGGTTTCATCCGTTTTGGCATTGGTAAAGGTGTAACTGGCGGTCAGCTTCAAGTTATTGCTTAAATAACCGACCGTTTCAATTTCCACCCCTTGCGAGGTCACTTCACCAGTCTGAGTTGTCACGAAATTCTCAGGGTTCGTCACCAGTGCATTTTGCTGAGTAATATCAAACCAAGCGAGATTGAGATAACCATCGTACCACTGCGGTTGGTACTTAACACCGACTTCCACTTGCTCACCTTTGAGCGGCTTATACAGCTCATTGGTTGCACTATCAATGGTACTCAACACATCAAACGATTGGGCATAGTTCACATAAGGGGATAACCCATTGCTGGCCAGATACATCAACCCAGCATTCAGGGAAAACTCTGCATCATTGCGTTTTTTATGCTGGCCGGAGGTTTGGTTGTGGTTTTCAGTATCCACCCAATCCATGCGCCCACCGACGACCCCAATCCACTGCTGATCAAATTTGATTTGATATTGAGTGTAGAGGCTAGCTTGTTGTTTAGTGATGGTGCGATCCGCCGCATTGGCTTCATTGAGCGGCGTGTAGTTACCATACTCAGGATTAAATGGATTGATGGTGCCAAAACTATAGTCATCAGCCTCAGCGCCTTTGGTTTGATGGCGCTGCAACTCTAAACCGAGCAACAGAGTATGCTGTAGGCGCGCGGTATCCCACTTGGCCAGTGCTTTATTATCTAAGCTCAAGCTTGCGGTTGAACCATCACGAAATACCAAGCCTTGCACCAAGGTATCTTTATTCGGATCATCATTAGAAAAAGCATAACTACTGCGTAAATAGAGATCATTATTGCCGTAGTTAAAACTCTGCGCCAGCGCCCAAGTCTGATTCAGCTCATGCTCAAGCAGGTAACCCACCGATATTTGGCGGCGCTGATACTGATCGTAATCTGGCTGACCTAAGTTGGTTGATGGATCGATTTTGCCAAAGTTGGAGTCGATCAGCGTACCAGAAGCAGGGAAAAATGGGTTAGTCGGCACACCGCTATCGTCTAACAAGCTCGCGAGCAGAGTCAGCCGAGTTTGCTCAGAAATATCCATACTCAAACTTGGCGCAAGGTAGTAACGGCGAGCATAAGTGCCATTTAACTGACCATCGTTCTCTTTCACCATCGCAACTAAACGGTAGCGCATTGAACCGTCTTGATTGGCATAATCAGAAATATCCAGATTGAAGCTGCGCAGCGCATCGTTGCCGATTTGCACGCCCATTTCACCTTGCGGAGCATCCGTTGGCTTCTTCTGTACCGCGTTAACCACCCCGCCCGGAGGTGCCTCACCATACAAAATCGAGGCAGGACCTTTGAGTATTTCAATCCGCTCTAACGCGTAAGGCTCAACCAACCAAGTGTAGTAACCATCACGAAATAGACGGCTACCATCTTGATAAGTGGCCGCGTCAAAACCACGCACTTTAAGCCAATCAGTATCATTATCGGCTCCATAAGGCTGAGCCGTCACGCCCGCAGTATAACGCAGCGCTTCATCTAATTTTTGTGGTACGCGAGCCGCTAAATCTTGCTCTGTGACCATTGATAACGCGGTGGGCATTTCTTGAGCGGGTGTTTCCACTTTCAGTGCTGAAGCCGTCACCACCAGCGTTTCCAAGGTTTGGTTCTCGCTTGGCGCATCGTTGGCGGCGATCGCCACCGGAGCCGCCAGCCATAGCACTGAGAACCAGCGCCAATTCAGCGCACGACCAATCTGTTGTCCGAGTTGACTCGGGAGCCTATTACGCATAATAAAACCCACCATATGATATGAGAATCATTTTTATTAGTATTAATTTTACGCAATTTTAGTGATAATCGACTTAATTAAAAAGCAAAAAATTGCGACTTCTATTAACTTTATTCAGTGGGGCATCTTGTTCATGTTTCGATGGTTTGAAAAACTGACCGAACCTTTCCCGGCTCACGAGCCGGCAACGCCGCCGAATTCATTACTGGCATTTTGCCGTTATTATTCGCAAGGCTTTGAAAAACCACTGCTACTGATGTCACTGCTCAGTGGCTGTGTCGCACTCGCGGAAGTCACCTTAGTCCGTTACATGGGCGAAATTGTCGATATTCTCAGCACTCAAAGCCGGACGAATTTTTGGGAAATGCACGGTGAACGACTGTGGATGATGGCGGCACTGATCCTAGTGGTGATGCCGGTTTTGGCGTTAGTACACTCGATGTTGCTGCATCAAACCATTTTGGGTAATTACCCCATGGCGATCCGCTGGTCGACCCATCGCTACTTACTCAAACAGAGTATTGGTTTCTTCCAGCGCGATTTTGCTGGTCGGGTGGCGACCAAAGTGATGCAAAATGCCAATAGCGTGCGCGAAACGGTGCTGAAATTGGTCGATCTGTCGGTCTATATCGCGGTGTATATGGTTTCGATGCTGGTAATGATTGCTGAAGCCGATAAAATCTTAGTGCTGCCGATTGCGATTTGGCTACTGTGCTATATCGTCATTCAGATCTATTTTGTACCGCGCCTAAAAACCATTTCCACCGATCAAGCCAACGCACAATCGCAAATGACTGGGCGCATTGTTGATACCTATACCAACATCACCACCGTTAAATTGTTTTCCCATTCACAGCGTGAAACTGACTATGCACAATCGGGAATGCGCCAATTTTTGCATACCGTCTATCGCCAAATGCGCACCTTAACTGCGCTGCTGTACAGTGTCGATCTGATCAACTATCTGCTGCTGTTTAGCATTGCCGCGCTATCTATCCAATTGTGGCTTGCCGAAACGGTGAGCGTGGGCGTGATCGCGATTGGCATCACCATTGCGCTGCGCATGCAAGGCATGTCGAAGTGGATCATGTGGGAAATTCGTGCGCTGTTTGAAAGTGTCGGTACCGTGATCGACAGCATGCACACCATCGCAAAACCGGTCGAAATTGCCGATGCGCCATCGGCCAAACCGCTGCAAGTCACATCCGGTGAGCTGCGTTTCTCTCAGGTCCGTTTTGGTTATAGTGAGCACAAAACTGTGCTGGATGATCTCAACTTAGTGATCCAAGCGGGGGAAAAAGTCGGTATTGTTGGTCGCTCAGGGGCAGGTAAATCAACCTTAGTGAATTTGCTGCTGCGTTTTTATGATGTGCAAAGTGGCCAAATTCAAATTGATGGGCAAGACATTAGCCAAGTCTGCCAGCAATCACTGCGCCACCACATCGGCATGATCACTCAAGATACCTCACTGCTGCACCGCTCGATCCGCGATAATATTTTGTATGGCAATCCGGATGCGGATCAGCACGCATTGTACGAGGCGGCTCATCAGGCTCACGCGCACGAGTTTATTTTAGATCTGCAAGATGAGCAGGGTCACAGCGGCTACGATGTGCAAGTGGGTGAGCGCGGCGTAAAACTGTCTGGCGGTCAACGGCAGCGAATTGCGATTGCTCGCGTACTGCTGAAAAACGCGCCAATTCTGATCATGGATGAAGCCACCTCAGCGCTTGATTCCGAAGTGGAAGCGGCGATCCAAGACAATTTACACAGCTTAATGGCCGGTAAAACTGTTATTGCGATTGCGCACCGCTTATCGACCATTGCCGCGATGGATCGCCTGATTGTGATGGATGAAGGTAAGATTGTTGAGCAGGGCACCCATCAAGCACTACTGGCGCACAACGGCATTTATGCTCAATTATGGGCCCATCAAACTGGTGGCTTTATTGGTGAAGACTAGCCGTTGAGCTATACCCAAACCATTTGGAGTTGCAGGTAGGCGGCAAGTGAGTCCCGATGAGCATAGTAGACAAGCTACGTGATTGGGGTGAAGGAACGTAGCCAACACCGCTGCAGCTTCAAGTAGGAAGGGGATAAGTAAATTGGCTGATCCGGCCAATCATTCTAAGACCTGCACCAGCCGCGAACTCAGCTGGTGCAGTGAATACGGCCAACTAAAGAGGCGGATACCGGCTAAAGCTCGGCTCAACTATACCCAGTCAAATGTTGTTCGATCAGATCCAAAAACGGATCTGCGTATTTTTCCAACTTACGCTGGCCAACCCCATTCACCGCCAACATTTCACCATAAGAGGTCGGCATGATCTCAGCCATATCAATCAAGGTGGCGTCGCTAAACACCACATAAGGCGGCAAATTATCCTCATCGGCGATCGCCTTACGCAGTTTTCGCAGTTTAGCAAACAGCTTTTTATCGTAATTTTTGCTGGCCAGTTTGTCCGATTTTGCCGCGCGCACCGCGGTATCTAAGCGCGGCACCGCCAGTTGTAAATTCATCTCGCCGCGCAGCAAAGGGCGCGCCTCTTCGGTCAGTTGCAAGGTCGAATTGCGAGTGATGTTTTGATAGAGCAAACCTTTGTGGATCAACTGACGAAAAATGCTCACCCAGTAATCATGGCTGTGATCACGGCCAATCCCGTAGGTGGTGATTTTATCGTGGCCATGTTCACGGATACGGATATTTTGCATACCGCGCAACACTTCCACCGCATAACCAATCCCGAAATTTTGGTTAATTCGATACACACACGACAGCGCCTTACGCGCCTGCTCAGTGGCATCAAAATGTTTCGGCGGATCAAGACAGATATCGCAGTTGGCGCACGGCTGATCTCGGTACTCACCAAAATAATTGAGCAATACTTGGCGACGACAGGTTTGCGCTTCGGCAAATGCGCCCATCGCGGTCAATTTGTGGCTTTCAACCTGCTTTTGCGCTCCATCGGGCTTTTCATCCAGCATACGCCGCAGCCAACTCATATCGGCTGGGTCGTACAACATCATCGCTTCGGCCGGTAAACCATCGCGCCCAGCGCGGCCGGTTTCCTGATAGTAAGATTCGATATTGCGCGGAATATCAAAATGCACCACAAAACGCACGTTGGGTTTGTTGATCCCCATACCAAATGCCACGGTCGCGACCACAATTTGCACATCATCACGCTGAAACGCTTCTTGCACCCAAGCGCGTTGATCGGCCTCCATGCCAGCATGATAGCAGGCAGCACGGATGTGGTTGTTGCACAGTTTTTCGGTGAGCATTTCGACTTTTTTGCGGCTGCCGCAATAGATGATCCCACACTGACCACGCTGCGTTTCCAGATAGCGGATCACTTGTGCGACCGGCTTATGCTTTTCCACCAACATATAGCGAATATTTGGCCGATCAAAACTGCCCAGATATTGATGCGGCTGATTAAGTTGCAGACGCTGGATAATATCGTGCCGAGTCGCATCATCGGCGGTCGCGGTCAGCGCCATCACCGCAACCTGTGGAAAACGCTGCTTCAGTTGACCGAGCGCTGCGTATTCTGGGCGAAAATCGTGGCCCCACTGCGAAATACAGTGTGCTTCATCCACCGCAATCATCGCTAACGATACATGACTGAGCCGTTCAATAAATTCTGAGGACAGCACCCGCTCAGGTGACACGTACAGCAGCTTAAGCTGACCAGCGTGCATCCGCTGGTAAATCGCCTGCAACTCTTCGCGAGTTAACGTTGAGTTGACACATTCAGCCGCCACACCGTTGGCTTTGAGTTGGTCAACCTGATCTTTCATTAACGAAATCAAGGGCGAAATCACCAGCGTTACCCCTTCTCGCACCAGCGCTGGGATCTGGTAACACAGCGACTTACCGCCACCGGTGGGCATGATCACTAAGCTATCACGCCCTTGTAACGCCGCATCAATCACCTCTTGCTGACCAACCCGAAATTGCTGGTAGCCAAACACCTCGTGTAAGACACGTTGTGGTGAAGTTAACAGTGGCGAAGATTCAGCAAGTAAGGTGGCGGTCATAATAATCGTGTGCACGGCGCGTTTAGGTGGTCAATCAGCCGGCTATTGTAGAGGGGATACTCGGTGAATAAAACCGCAAAATGCGTACGCGCTAGCATTCTCAGGTTATACTTTGCTTTCTTCACCAGCCAAGCTGGTCATCATAACCAAAGAAGCGACTCATGACTCCCGAACAACAAGATGCCAGAAAAGGCATGCTACTTGCCGTTAGTGCCTACACCATGTGGGGCATAGCACCAATCTATTTCAAAGCACTTGGCGCAGTTTCTGCCCTTGAAATTCTCAGTCATCGAGTGCTGTGGTCGTTTTTCCTCTTGGCGATTTTGGTCCAACTTGGCCGCCGTTGGGGTAATGTACAAAGTGTGGTGAAAACGCCGCGAAAATTGGGCTTACTGTTGATCACCGCACTCTTGGTTGGGGTTAACTGGCTGATTTTTATCTGGGCGATAAACTCTAATCACCTGCTCGACGCCAGTTTAGGCTACTACATTAACCCACTACTCAACGTGCTGCTCGGTATGCTGTTTTTGGGTGAGCGACTACGCAAATTGCAGTGGTTTGCAGTGATGCTGGCCGCAATTGGCGTAGCAATTCAGCTCGTGGTGTTTGGCTCGGTACCAATTGTCGCCATCGCCCTTGCCACAACCTTTGGTGTTTATGGTTTGCTGCGCAAAAAAATCCAAATCGATGCGCAAACCGGACTGTTTCTGGAAACCCTATTTATGCTGCCTGCCGCCGCGATTTATCTGTTCTGGATCGCTGACACCACCACCAGCAATATGGCGCTTAATCCTTGGCAGCTCAATCTTCTGCTGGTGTGCGCTGGTGTAGTCACCACCTTACCACTGCTGTGTTTTACCGGTGCCGCGGCACGCCTTAAGCTCTCAACGCTGGGATTTTTCCAATATATCGGCCCAAGTTTAATGTTTTTGCTGGCGGTGCTGATCTACGGTGAAGCATTTTCCAGCGATAAAGCGCTCACGTTTGCCTTTATTTGGAGTGCGTTGCTGATATTTAGCTTCGATGGCTTAAAAACCGCACGAGCAGCGCGCCACCAGCGTAACCGCTGAGGATTTTTTACAAGTCAGGGATAATATTACTGACTAAAATAATAGAAAATTAGCCACATTTTTGGTCCCTATGGATAAAGTGAATTATTGCCCAACCGCTTACTCTGCAATTAGTCTGATTAACGCTGACTATCGCCAGTTTGCGTTTGAGCGTCACTACCATCTAAATATCCATATCGGCATGATAACTCAAGGAGTACAACGTTTTTATCACCAAGGCGCTTGGCATCAAGTGGGACAAGGAGGCTTAGTACTGATGCCACCAGATGAACTGCATGATGGCCAAGCGCACAATGAGGCTGGATATCAGGTTCAAGTGTTTTCGATTGAGCCTGAGTGGCTACAACAGACTCTTCAAGCCCAGCATCTTGAGCAAATTATTGGTTTTAAGCAACTCATCGTAGAGGATGCCCAACTGTTTCGTTCACTGTGCCAGCTACACCAGCTAATGCAGCAAGATAATATCAGCCAACTGGCTAAAGATTGCTTACCCTACCAAGGTTTTGCACCGCTACTACACCGCTATAGCCATTTCAAACAGCCTGCGGTCAAACCATTAGGCAAACATAATTTGGCTATCCTCAAAGAGTGGGTTCTCAGCCAACTTGATCAACCGCTCAGACTTGAGCAGTTAGCACAACTATGCCATCTTTCTCCAACTCAATTTCAACGCCATTTCAAAGCACAAACAGGGCTGACTCCTTACGCTTGGCTAAAGCGTTTGCGCCTAGAACAGTCGATGAAATTATTGCAAAGTGGTACATCCGGCACAGATGCTGCCTATCAAGTCGGATTTTACGATCAGGCGCATTTCAGCAAAGCCTTTAAATCAACTTTCGGCCTTTCCCCTTCCGCAGTTCAGCGCCCACTTTTCATTCGTCACTGCTAAAAATTTACAAGCTAGATCGATGCTCTGCGTAGATACTTGGGTCAAAACCAAGGAGAAACTATGAGCGAATTTTCTATCTTACTCACATTAGCAGGCGTACATTGCATCGGCTTATTAAGTCCAGGACCCGATGTGGCTTTAGTGATACAAAACGCCACTCAACATGGTCGCAAAACCGGAGTCATGATCGCTCTAGGCTTATCATGTGGCATTCTTATTCATCTGATCTTAAGCCTGACTGGCATCAGTTACTTAGTTAAACAGCAACCTTGGCTGTTTAGTCTGCTGCAATTGGCAGGTGGCAGTTATTTACTCTATCTTGGTATCGGTGCTTTACAATCCTTCAGCGCGAAAACAAATTCAGCACAACCTGCACCAAGTTCAGTGATTGTACAACTAAACCATCAACGCCAAGCTTTTATCAAAGGCATAACAACCAACCTACTCAACCCAAAAGCCTTAGTGTTTTTTGTCAGTCTATTATCTAGCCTTATTCCCGCTAGCATGTCATTTTCTGGCAAAGTGAGTGCAGCTCTGATCTTGATGGGTTTATCTCTCATCTGGTTCTCTTGCTTAGCCTGGCTACTTACCACTGAGCCCATGCAACAGCGCATGCAACGTATTACTCGCCATATCGATCAGGTATGCGCAGTCGTGTTTATTATGGCTGGTGGCGGCATTTTATGGCAGGCGAGTCAAGCCATGATCCAATCTGCTGGGTGACGAACATTCTACTTTATCCCACCAGCTTGTAAGAGATCTCCTACAAGCGGGTAGGATAAATTCGATTTATTGTGCCAGAACCACCAACCACCAAACCTCAACCTTTTGTTTTTAAACAAAATAAATCATAGATTAATCTTTAAACACTAAAGTAATCGATTTCATCAGCTTGTTCAACCCGCACCGCTGAGTAAGATGAACCTTGTCGGCAGGATACTGACACGGAACAGGAAACCACCAAGGATTGGTGATCTTCAGGAAGAAGAGTCGGACATTCAGGATGAATGGTCGGCAGGGAAAGCGAAACAGGACATTGAACGGACGCAATCGTTGCTAGGATGGTAACGACCAGGATGGGAAATGGACACCTCTGGACGAGGCAGGGATTGAACATCAGGATGATGTCAAGGACACCGCTCAGGGAACAAGTGATGTGTGCTCACTAGGATAGTGAGTGGTAATGGATGACACAGGACACCGCTAGGAAGGCGATGCAAGGATTGAGCTGAAGGATTACAGCCTACTATCAAGGATTTGATGCAGGGAGCACCTTTTTTAGTAGCTGGAATGCTGCGAGTAAGACTCTAACCCCGGTGGGCTTGCCCCCGGGGTTTTCTTTTTTGCGGTTTTCTTTTCTGAGCTGTTATTTTCTGATGGCTTTCTTTTCTGGTGGTTTTACATCGCGGGCAGCCCAACCGCAAACCGATTGCCCCGCTGCAAAAAAGAGGCAATTAATACCACCATGCCAAGCTGCTTATACCTTTTCTAATCTTGCGTAAGCGGTTACCAGCCACTTAATACCTTCACCATTAAACGCCACTTGCACTCGGCTTTGTGGGCCACTGCCTTCAAAATTGATGATAGTACCTTCGCCAAATTTAGGATGGCGCACTCGCGAGCCTAAACTAAAACCGGTTTCGTTAAAGCTCTCTTTGACCACGGTTTGGCTAAAGCGGCCGGTACTGGTTGGGCGGCTGACTTGCGCTTTCATACGCACTTCATCCAAGCAGCTCTCTGGCAATTCGCGAATAAAACGCGATGGCTTGTGGTACTTGTCTTGCCCATACAGACGGCGCATCTCAGCGTAAGTAATGTAGAGTTTTTGCATCGCACGGGTCATACCGACATAGCACAGTCGGCGCTCTTCTTCGAGACGCCCCGGCTCTTCTGCCGACATCTGGCTGGGGAACATGCCCTCTTCGACTCCCACCATCAGCACCAGTGGGAATTCCAACCCTTTCGCGCTGTGTAAGGTCATCAATTGCACCGCATCGCTGTGCTCATCAGCTTGCCCTTCGCCCGCTTCAAGTGCCGCATGAGTCAAAAATGCGGTCAGCATACTCATCTCTTGCGCTTCTTCTGGCTTATCAAATTGGCGCGTTGCACTGACCAGCTCTTCCAAGTTTTCAATCCGCGCTTTGGATTTTTCGCCTTTCTCTTGCTGATACATATCAAACAAGCCTGATGTTTTCACCGCATGGTCGGTCAGCACATGCAGCGGCATCTCAACCCCTTCATCTTCCAGAGCATTAATCAGTTCGACAAAGCGACTCAGCGCACCCGCCGCGCGACCGGTCAACACTTGCTCACTGAGCAAGCTAATACTGGCTTGCCATAAGGTGCAACCGCGATCGCGCGCAGCAAAGCGCACGGTTTCCAGCGTTTTGTCACCTAAGCCACGCGGAGGAGTGTTGATCACCCGTTCAAACGCGGTATCGTCATTGCGGTTATTGATTAAGCGCAGATAACTCAGCGCATCTTTGATCTCTTGTCGCTCGAAAAAGCGCATTCCGCCGTAGATCCGATAAGCCAGGCGAGCTTGCAGCAGCGCTTCTTCCAACACCCGCGACTGGGCATTGTTACGATACAAAATCGCGCAATCGGTCAGGCTGCCACCTTGCTCGTGCCAGGCTTTGATTTTGCTCACCGCAAAGCGCGCTTCATCCAGTTCGTTATACGCCGAGTACACCGAAATCGGCTCTCCGACTACGCCATCGGTCCACAGCTGTTTACCCATCCGCTCACTGTTGTTAGCGATCAACGCGTTGGATGCCTGCAAAATGGTTTTGGTCGAACGGTAGTTTTGCTCCAGACGAATGGTATTCACGCTCGGGAATTCGCGGGTAAATTTCTCAATATTTTCCACGCGCGCGCCACGCCAACCGTAAATCGATTGGTCATCATCACCGACGATCAGCACATGGGACTCGGCACCAGCCATCATGCGCAGCCAAGCGTACTGAATGGCGTTGGTATCTTGAAACTCGTCGACCAAAATGTGTTTAAAACGTGTTTGATAGTGCTGACGAATATCTTGATTACCTCGCAGCAGCTCTAGGCTGCGCAGTAAAATTTCCGCAAAATCGACCAAACCGGCGCGATCGCACGCATCTTGGTAAGCGGTATACAGCTTAAGGTAGGTTTGTGTGACCGGATCAAACGCATTGATGTGCGCCGGACGCAATCCTTCATCTTTTTGATTGTTGATCCACCACGCGACTTGGCGGGCCGGCCACTGTTTATCATCCAGATTGTGCGCTTTGATCAGCCGTTTGAGCAAACGCTGCTGATCGTCACTGTCGATAATTTGGAAATCTTCCACCAACTTGGCATCGAGATAATGGGCGCGCAAAATGCGGTGACAAATGCCATGGAAAGTCCCACACCACATGCCAGAAGCGGTGCCATGCATCAGCTCTTCAATCCGACCCCGCATTTCGGCCGCGGCTTTATTGGTGAACGTCACCGCCATAACCGAAAATGGTGATGCTTGCTCCATCGTCATCAACCATGCGATGCGATGAACTAATACCCGAGTTTTACCACTGCCAGCACCCGCTAAGATCAGCAAATTTTCCAGTGGCGCAGCCACCGCTTCGCGTTGTTTATCGTTGAGACCATCGAGTAACAGAGAGGGATCGATCATGACTTCGCCACTGGTTATTTATACATAATGGCGACGATTATAACCCTAATTGTGGAATATCCCCAAACGACTTGGAGCGGTAAATAAGAAGCAAGAAAGTGTTCAGCCCACCCTGAAGTGGGCTGATTGGCAAGGGTTTAAGCGGCAATACCGGCATGACGCAGCAAGGCATCAATTTGCGGCTCGCGGCCACGGAAGCGCTTAAATAGCTCCATCGGCTCTTCACTACCGCCCATTTCGAGAATGTGGGTCAGGAAGCTGTGGCCAGCCTCAGGGTTGAAAATGCCTTCTTGTTCAAAACGCGAAAAAGCGTCGGCGGAAAGCACTTCTGCCCATAAGTAGCTGTAGTAACCCGCGCTGTAGCCACCAGCAAAAATATGGCTAAAACTGTGCGAGAAGCGATTCCACTCTAAGCTCGGCAGTACTGCGACTTTACTTTTCACTTGCGCCAAGGTTTCTAACACTTGTGGCCCCACTTCTGGGTCGTAGGTGGTGTGCAGCGTAAAATCAAACAATCCAAACTCCAGCTGACGCAAAATAAACATCGCCGATTGGAAGTTTTTCGCAGCCAGCATTTTATCCAACATCGCTTTAGGTAGCGGCTCACCCGTTTGGTAATGGCCGGAAATAAAGGCCAGCGCCTCTTCTTGCCAACACCAGTTTTCCAAAAATTGGCTTGGCAACTCGACGGCATCCCACGGCACGCCATTGATACCGGACACCGCACCGATCTCCACTTGGGTCAGCATATGGTGAATGCCGTGACCAAATTCGTGGAACAAGGTAGTGACTTCATCGTGAGTAAACAGCGCCGGCTTATCGCCGACTGGGCGGTTAAAGTTGCAGGTTAAATAAGCCACTGGCGTTTGCAGCTCACCGCTGGCGGTGCGACGACGCACCCGACACTCATCCATCCACGCGCCACCGCGCTTGTGCTCACGCGCATACAGGTCGAGATAAAAGCTACCGCGCAGGGTGCCTTGCTGATCAAAAATATCAAAAAAGCGCACCGACTCGTGCCATACCTCAACCCCTTGCCGCTCTTTAACTTGCATACCAAACAAGCGGTTGAGCACTTCAAACAGGCCATTCACCACTTTTTGTTCAGGGAAATAAGGGCGCAGCTCTTCATCAGAGATGTCAAACAGGTGCTGCTTTTGCTTTTCGCTATAGTAGGCAATATCCCACAGCTCAAGCTGGTTAACACCAAACTCACTTTGCGCAAACTGACGTAGCTCTTCCACTTCGCGCTCACCTTGCGGTTTGGCTTTGCTGGCTAAATCGTTTAAGAAACCGAGCACTTGATCGGTGGTTTGCGCCATTTTGGTCGCCAGTGATTTTTCACTGTAAGTGCTAAAACCAAGCATTTGCGCAATTTCATGGCGCAGCTTTAGTTGCTCGGCGATGATTTCACTGTTGTCCCATTGACCGGCATTCGGGCCGCGATCCGAAGCGCGAGTCACATACGCTTGATACACTTCTTGCCGCAGCGCTTGATTATCACAGTAGGTCATCACCGGCAGGTAAGAGGGAATGTCTAACGTCAGCAGATAGCCCTCTAAACCTTTGGCCTCGGCCGCCGCTTGCGCCGCCGCCAGTGCCGATTCTGGCATTCCCGCCAGCTGATTGACCTCAGTGATCTGCTTGCTCCAGCCCATAGTCGCATCCAGCACGTTATTGGAGAATTTAGAACTCAGTTCCGACATGCGTTTGCTGATTTCGCCATAACGTTTTTGCTGTTGTGCCGGCAGACCAATCCCGGACAACTCAAAATCACGCAAACTATCACTAATGGTTTTTTGCTGAGCGCGACTCAGCGTCGCAAACTCCGCACTCTGTTTAATGGTTTTATAGGCTTCGAATAGCTTTTTGTGCTGTCCAACCCAAGTGCCATATTCAGACAACAACGGCAAGCAGCTTTCATACGCTTCGCGCAATGCATCGCTGTTCAGTACCGAATTAAGATGACTGACCGGCGACCAAATACGGCTCAAACGATCATCGATCGCTTCAATCGGTGCGATCACCGTTTCCCAGCTCGGCTGCGGGTGATCCGCCACCACCTGATCGATGGTGCGGCGACAATCCGCGATGGCCTGCTCAACCGCTGGCTTTACGTGCTCCGGTTTTAGCGCCGCAAACGGCGGCAGATCCGTAAAGGTAACAAGTGGATTTGACATAAATGGATTCCTGTTCAGCATCAAGGCAGGCCGCAATTCGACCCGAGGTTAATTTCATAAATATAGGTGGCAGCCTGTTTTTTCAATAGGTGAGCTGCATTGTTGAGCGCGATTCAATCCACCAACGTGGTTCACGTGCCAGCCACTCTACGATTCAGCCCGCCTTGGCGACATAAAAAAGCGCACCGCACCGCTGCGCGCTCGGTGATAAATCGGTATATAATCGAGCCAATATGTGATGTCTATTGCTGGCGGTCATTGCCTACACCGCCACTACACTACCGCTCAAGCGGATTTGAGAGCCTATTTTGTTAAGTTACCGACACAGTTTTCATGCGGGCAACCATGCCGATGTGCTTAAGCATATTGTGCAAAGCCTGATCCTGACTTCTCTGCAGCAAAAAGAGAAACCGTTCGTCTACCACGATACTCACTCTGGTGTGGGGCGTTACGATCTGACCCATGAGTGGTCGGAAAAAACCGGCGAATACAAACAAGGGATTGCCCGTGTGTGGCAACAAGAGACGATTCCAGAGCAGCTCGAGAGCTACTTCGATGCCATTCGTCAACTCAATCAAGGTGACACGCTGCGTTACTACCCAGGTTCACCACGCGTTGCACGCGCTCATCTGCGTGAACAAGATCGCATGGTGCTGACCGAGCTGCATCCGAGCGATTACCCACTGCTCGAACAAGAATTCCACCGCGATCGCCAAGTTTCAATCTATAAAGAAGATGGCTTTACCCGCCTCAAAGCCAGTTTGCCACCGCGTGAACGGCGCGGTTTAGTGCTGATTGATCCGCCGTATGAGCTGGCAAAAGAGTATCGCGATGTGGTACGAGCGATCGCACACAGCCACCAACGTTGGGCTACTGGCATTTACGCAATTTGGTATCCGGTGGTCAATCGCTGCGATATTGATGACATGCTACAAGGCTTACAAGACTTAGGCATCCGTAAAATTTTACAAATTGAGCTTGGCGTATCTCCGGATACCAATGAGCGCGGTATGACCGCCTCAGGCATGATTGTGATTAATCCGCCATGGACGCTGGAAAGCCAGATGCAAACCATTTTGCCGTTTCTCCAGCAGGCGATTGCCCCAGCCACTGGCCATTACAAATTACAATGGATCGTACCGGAATAAGCCGCTATTTTGCGCAAGGCTAGTGAATTATGCCCGTGCCGCCCCGATATAAAAAAGACAACAAAAGAGAGTGAAGTGGCTATTTTGCCCACTTCACGCAAGATAATTGGAGAAAGTAATGGCAACACATTTTGACTACCTGTGCATTGGCGGCGGCAGCGGCGGGATCGCTTCTGCTAACCGCGCAGCGATGTACGGAGCGAAAGTTGCGCTGATTGAAGCGCAAGATTTAGGCGGCACTTGTGTCAACGTCGGCTGCGTACCGAAAAAGGTGATGTGGCATGGGGCGCAAATCGCCGAAGCGATGCATCTATACGCCAAAGACTACGGCTTCGATGTCGAGGTGAAAAACTTCAACTGGGCGACACTGATCGCAAGCCGCCAAGCTTACATTGGTCGTATTCATCAATCTTACGATCGGGTACTGGGCAACAATAAAGTCCAAGTGATCAAAGGCTTTGCTCGTTTTATCGATAGCAAAACCGTGGAAGTGAATGGCGAGCACTATACCGCCGATCATATTTTGATCGCCGTAGGTGGTCGTCCGACAATTCCCAATATTCCAGGCGCAGAATACGGCATTGACTCTAACGGCTTTTTCGAGCTGACCGAGCAGCCGAAACGCGTAGCCGTGATTGGTGCTGGCTATATCGCGGTCGAAATTGCTGGCGTGCTCAACGCGCTCGGCACTGAAACCCACCTGTTCTGCCGTAAACAGTCGCCACTGCGCAGCTTCGATCCATTGATCATCGATACTTTGGTCGAGGTTATGAACGCGGAAGGGCCACAACTGCATACCCATAGCGTGCCAAAACAAGTAGTAAAAGAAGCCGATGGCAGCCTGACTCTGCATCTGGAAAATGGCCAGACCTATAACGTCGATACGCTGATTTGGGCAATTGGTCGCCATCCCGCTACCGATGCAATCAATTTGGCGGCTACCGGTGTGGCAACCAATGAGCAAGGCTATATCAAAGTCGATGCGTGGCAAAATACCAATGTGGCCGGCATTTACTGCGTCGGAGATATTATGGATGGTGGTATTGAACTCACGCCAGTGGCAGTAAAAGCTGGACGTCAACTGTCTGAGCGACTGTTCAACAACCAACCAAATGCCAAGATGGATTACCAGCTGGTACCCACCGTGGTGTTTAGCCACCCGCCGATTGGCACGATTGGTTTAACTGAGCCACAAGCGATTGCCCAATACGGCGCTCAAAACGTCAAAGTGTATCAATCGAGCTTTACCGCAATGTACACCGCGGTCACCGCTCACCGTCAGCCATGCAAAATGAAGCTAGTGTGTGTCGGACCAGAGCAAACCGTGGTCGGTCTACACGGCATCGGTTTTGCGGTGGATGAGATGATCCAAGGTTTTGCAGTCGCCATCAAAATGGGCGCCACCAAAGCCGATTTCGATGCTGTGGTCGCGATCCACCCGACGGGCTCCGAAGAGTTTGTGACCATGAGATAATTAAATCATCTGGTACTGAAAAACATACCTAATTCGAATCCGTATTGGGTATGTTCTTTTTTGCCTTTGCTCACGGTTTAATCATCCAAGATTTAAAGGTTCGCCAACGAACTACCAATAAGCTAATCGCAATCAAAATGTAAATGATCGCCTCTGCGACCTCTGACTTGACCGACCAATAATAATGGATAGGGGCCAGTATGACAGCCAGATAAATCCCATTATGTAGCTTTTGCCATTGAGTCCCCATACTACGCTGTATCACTCGTATAGAAGTCACCGCCAACAATAGTAAGATGACCCATACCACCATCCCAATCGTTAAGTAAGGACGTTTAATCACTTCAACAGCCAATAAGCGCCAATCTAGCCCCAAGTCGAGTACGGCAAAAGCCATCAAGTGTAAGATAGCCCAGAAAAAACTGTATAATCCAAGCAATCGACGCACTCTAAATAGCAAGCCTTGCTTACTCCATCTGGCTAAGGGAGTAATCAATAGGGTGATAAACAGAGTATTTAGAGCACTCATTCCGGTGTAGTGAATGATCGCTGGTGTAGGATCACCACCTAAACTACCAGCATTAACAGCCATCACAAGCCAGAGCAAACAACCTAATGAGATGGTATGAATCACAACTTTCAGTGCAATAATCCGCTTAGGTGTTAGCATCATTAATAAAACTTCCTCAAATCCATATTGTTGTATAAATGTGCTACTTCTTGCTCATAACCATTAAACAATAACGTCGGTTGCCTACGGCTACTCAATACATTCCCTTCACCAATAAAACGTTCACTGGCTTGGCTCCATCTAGGGTGATCAACCTTCGGATTTACATTGGCATAAAAACCATATTCATTCGGAGCTAAACGATTCCATGTCGTGGGTGGTTCACGATCGACGAAGCGGATACGAACAATAGACTTGATACTTTTGAAACCATATTTCCATGGTACAACAAGCCGCAAAGGTGCTCCATTTTGTGGTGCAAGTGTTTTGCCATATAAACCAACAGAAATTAAGGTCAGTGGGTTGATGGCTTCATCTAAGCGCAACCCTTCAACATACGGATACTCAATATTGCTGAATGCGCCTTGGGCAGGGAACTGTTTTGGATCGTAGAGCGTTTCAAATGCGACATATTTAGCGCTGCTTTTAGGATCCACCATCTTAATGATGTCAGCGAGAGGAAATCCAATCCATGGAATATTCATTGACCATGCTTCAACGCAACGTAAGCGGTAAATTCGCTCTTCTAGTGCAAATTTCTTAAAGATATCCTCATAATCGAGTGTCAATGGATTATTGACTAAGCCATCAATTTCAACTTTCCAAGGGTCTGCAATAAATCGGGATGAGTTTTTAGCAGGATCAGATTTACCGGTACCAAATTCATAAAAGTTATTGTATGTCATAACCTTACTTTCCGGCGTAAGCGCTAGATCAGCTTGATATTGTGCTGGCTTCGCGGCGAAAAGATTCGTTCTATTATCTAAAACAGGTTTTTCATTTGCAGAAAAAAAATCCAGAATTCCAGCTTGGGTATTAGCCGCAATTGGCATACCAACAACTGCAATCCCTAACTTTTTGAGTATTTCTCGACGCTCTTGGTAGACGGATTCTGGAGTCACTTGATTATCAGACAGGGTCCAGCGGTAATTCTTCTTAATCCACATAAATTTCCCCTACTACTATTTCCGTTTAGGTAGACAGCAAATACATGATATTTTGCTTTAATATGGACCATATAAATCAATATTTGTTTCAAAAACCAGGCCATTCATTCACGCGGAGAATAAATTGTCATCCTAACAGCTTGTCCTCCCACTTATAAATCTGACTTCACGCACAGCACATTGAGCAGTGACGAGCCGTTTAGCGGATTGACTTTGCCGGTCGCAAATAGCCCTTTGCGGCCTTCTCCCCAGTAGGGAAGTTGCACTGGCCAACGCTGCGCTTGCATCTGCTGGCTATTGAGTAAGGCTGACCACTCTTGCTCGCTTGGTAGGCGCATGGCAAGCTGCTGGCACACACTTTGTGCTGCAGCATAATCAAGCCGATTCCACGCTAAATCGTATTCCATATAAAATGGCACTTGTGGATTGCCGGTATACGGCAGGGCAAAGGTTTGACTGCCGACTTTGATTGACTGGCGTAGCACAAAGTCGTTATTTGCCGATGGGCGAGGCATGCTGTTGAGTTTGACGAGCGACTGAGTGCTCGCCGCGGTCGGAGCGGAAATTGGCTTATTGGGCGGCGTGCTGAGCGATTGATTGACCGGAGCTGGTTGGCTCACCGCCTGAGCTACAGTGGGCGTTGCACTGCGCAACTCTTTAGCTTGCCGCACTGGCTGTGGCGCAGTGTTTTTGATCACTTGACGTATAAAAGCTTGTTCAAAACTAGCCAGTTTTTTTATCTGTTTTAACTCCTGACTGGCGACACTAAAATCGTGGTAAGGGCCAATTAAGCAGCGCGAGCCTTCCGCCTCGGGTTTTAGCCAAATGTCGGTCGAAATATGCTGATAGAGGGTTTTAACGCTGGCAAGCGGCATTGGCTGGCTTAGCATGCCACACTGGATCCAAAACAGAGAGCTCCCCGCTTGTGGTGCTTTTCCCCATAATCCCTCACCAATCGGGCACGCCGGATCGAGCACTGGCAATTGATTGATCGCCGCTTGCTGCGCTTCACACCAATATTCACTACTGGCAAACCCGGTCAGCGGAGCGAGCAACAGCCAAACCAAACTTAGCTTGCGGTATTCCATCCATTTCAACATCCACTGCTCTCCTCATCATTGATCACCCATCGCCTTTGCCCTACGCCATCGCTGCACAGCTTGAAGGGCATCGGTACCGAAAACAGATGCAAAAACAGTGCAAAAAACCGCCGAGCATTCAGCTTCGGCGGCGAGTTTATCAAGAGTTTGTGAAGCTCATCGATTCGGCAGGCTTAGCCCTTATAAATTTTTGGGTTAAACACATCGCGTAGCCAATCACCGAGCAGATTAATCACCAAAACCAGCAGCACCAGCACTACCCCAGGAAAAGCGGTGATCCACCATGCGCCGGAAAAAATATAGCTAAAACCGATGCTGATCAGCGAGCCTAAGGAGGGTTGATCAACCGGTAAACCGAGGCCAAGGAATGACAGTGCGGCTTCGGACATAATCGCATTGGCTACTTGCACAGTTGAAATCACTAATATCGGCGATAAACAGTTCGGCAAAATATGCCGAAACATGATACGTGGCGCTTTAAAGCCCATCACGCGCGCCGCTTCAACGTACTCCTTTTTCTTTTCGGCCAATACCGAGGCTCGCACAGTACGCGCGTATTGTGGCCATTCGGCAATGCCGATGATCACCACCAACATCACCACCGCATATTGACCGAAAAATTCGCCACCAAAGCTGGCTTTAAAAATTGCCGAGACAATGATGGCCACCATCATGGTGGAAAATGAGAGCTGAATATCGGCAAAGCGCATCAAAAAACTGTCAATCCGACCACCGAAATAGCCTGCCGACAGGCCAATCACAATGCCTAACGCCAGTTGTAAAGCGACCGCCAAAAAACCGATGGTTAACGATAGACGTGAGCCATACAGAATCGTCGAAAAAATGTCACGCCCTTGCTCATCGGTGCCAAGCAGAAAATGTGCTTCGCCCCCTTCCATCCAGGCTGGCGGCAATTCAGCATCCATAATATCGATCGCCGATAGATCGTATGGATTAGTCGGTGCCAGCCATGGTGCCCCTAAAGCCACCACCACAAATAATAGAAATACGCTAAAGCTACCGATCGCGACTTTATCGCGCATAAAATAATACAAAAAGTCCGACTGCTGAAAACGCTGCCAGCGCGAAAGAGCACCAGATACTGCACTCATCATTACGCTCCTTTGCCCGTAAGATTGACGGTGGGGTTAATCAGACCATACAGCAGATCAACAATGGTATTGGTCACTACGAAGATCAGCCCGACAAAAATCACATAAGCGGTGATCAGTGGCGTATCGACTCGATTAATCGCCTCTAGAAATAGTAAGCCGGTTCCCGGCCACTGAAAGACGGTTTCGGTCAAAATGGTGTACGCCACCATAGTGCCAATTTGCACCCCACCGACGGTTAATACCGGCAGCAAGGTGTTTTTCAATGCATGCTGGTAATAGATTTTATTGAGTGGCAAACCTTTGGCTTGGGCAAATTTAATATATTCCGAACCAAGCACTTCCAACATTTCCGAACGTACTAATCGGATAAATAGCGGCAACATGATTGAGGCTAAAGCGATTGAGGGCAGCACCAAATGACGTAGGCCATCGAGCGTAAAAAAGCCCGATTGCCATCCCAAAACATTGGCCGTGGCACCGCGCCCATAAGAGGGCAACCAACCCAGTTCAATTGAGAAGACGTACATCAACAGGATAGCGGTCAGAAACACCGGGATCGAAATCCCAATACTACTCCCTGCCATAATGATTTTAGTTATCCAGCTTTTAGGGTGAATTGCTGAATAGACGCCAAGTGGGATGGAAAAACACACAATGATCAGCGTGGCCCCAAATACCAATTCTAGGGTGGCCACCAACTTATCCAAAATGACATCCAACGCAGGGCGCTTAAAGAAATATGAGGTCCCTAAATCACCCTGAACTGCCGCGCTAATAAAACGCGAGTATTTAACCATGAACGGATCATTGAGCCCTAAGTGGTCACGCAATGCTTGGCGTTCAGACTCTGAAACCGATTGCCCCACCAACTCACGCAATGGATCACCGAGATTATCCTGAATGGCGAAGGCCACCAAACTGATCACCAACATCACTATCAGTGCCTGATACAGGCGCTTGACCAGAAACGAAAACATTCCCTGCCCCTTTCATTTTTATATCGCTATACCCTTCCGACTTGGAACTGCAGCGCCAAGTCGGAAGGGTATATTTTATTTTTATATCGATTGATTACGCGCTAGAGTCAACTAAGCGAGATGTGTCAGCGCTGATTACTCTTTCACCACCAGATCACCAAAATAAGGGAAATCCATCCCATTGATGATCGGAGCGATATCGAGTGTGGTTTTCGCTGCCCAAGAGGGATCTTGGAAGTGCAGTGGTACGAAGGCCGCTTCGTTATATAAGATCGCCTCCACCTGCTTGAGCATTGCGCTGCGTTTGGCAAGATCGGTTTCGGAGTTGGCGGCATCAACCAGCTTATCCACCTCGGCATTCGAGTAATAACCACAGTTGTACTGACCTTTACCGGTATTGGCATCACGCGTCATAGTCAAAAACTCGGTAAAGTTGGCCGAATCTTCAGTATCAGGATGCCAACCTATCATCAGCATATCGGCGGCACACTTATCAAACTCTGGCCAGTATTGCGCTTTAGGTAAAGTTTTTAAATCGACTTTGATGCCAATTCGCGCCAGCATTGCCGAGGTTGCTTGGGCAATTTTCTCATCATTTACGTAGCGGTTATTCGGCGCAATCATGGTCAGATTAAAACCCTGTTCATAACCAGCCTCTTTCATCAGCTGCTTGGCTTTCGCCAGATCAAAGCGTGGCTTGAGGTTTTCATTGTAACCGGCATAACCAATAGGACTTTGTTGGTTGGCCACTGTCGCCGCACCTTTCATCACTTTGTCGACAATCCCTTGGGTATTGATCGCGTGCACAATCGCTTGGCGTACACGCACATCTTTCAAGGCTGGATTGCTATTTTGGTTCATTTGGAAAGTGATCACGCGTGTACCGGGCATAGTAAACAGCGCTACGCCTTTGGCGTTTTGGATGCGTTGGTAATCATTAGGCGCGACAGGAGCAATCATATCCACCCCACCAGACAACAGTGCAGCAACCCGAGTCGCGTCTTCTTTGATCACCGAGAGAGTTAGCTTGTCGACATTGCCTTTTGATGCGCTATCCCAGTAATTGGGATTACGTTGCAGTACCAGATTAATCCCTTGCTCACGACTGCTCACCATAAATGGGCCAGTGCCTGAGATATGCTCAGAGGCGAAGGAGTTACCATGCTTGACGATTTCGGCTTTATCTTTGCCATCAGCCGTCAAGCCGGTATAAAACTTACTGTCCATCGGGAAAATATAGGTCGCCACGTTTTCAATCAGCGGATAAGTGCCAGCGGTTTTGATTTCAATCGTGTAGTCATCGACTTTGGTCAGCGCGACCAGCGGCTCAAAAATACCTTTAAAATCCGCTGACTGCTTCAAGCGGTTAAAGGTCCACACCACATCATCGGCACTAAAATCATTACCGGATTGAAATTTGACCCCTTGGCGCAAGGTAAAGCGCATGGTTTCGTTATCAATACGCTGCCAAGATTGTGCTAAACGTGGTTCGAACTCCATGGTCTGCGTGAAACGGATCAGCGGATCGAGCACCATGTGCGAAAGCTGTAATGTGGCACCAGAGAGCTGCTCATGGGGATCCATCGAGACTGGGTCGGAATCATAAGCGACGGTAATATCTGCCGCCAAGCTACCAAAACTCAAGCCAGCCGCGATCAAGGCCAACGTTAGTTGGTTTTTTATGGTTTTCATTGCATAACTCCTTATGCGGGAATCCAATCCCTTGTTGATTGTGTTTGCTTCTGTCACTACCGCCAACCAAACGGCATGGTTGGCGAAATTTAACGGCTATGCTGCCGTTGTCGTTTCGCGTAAGCCTGTAAATTCAGGCATTAAGGAAATCAATTTTTTGCTGTACTCATGCTGTGGATCGGTAAACAGTTGCTCAGTCGGTGCAACTTCCAACAGCCTGCCCATCTGCATCACTCCGACGCGATCACACATCTGGCGGATCACCGGTAAATCGTGGCTGATAAATAACATGGTCAGATTGAGCTCATCTTGCAAATCTTTGAGCAAGTTCAGAATTTGCGCCTGCACCGAGACATCGAGCGCCGAGGTCGGTTCATCACAAATCAGTAGGCGTGGACGGGTCGCTAAAGCGCGAGCGATAGAAATTCGCTGCCGCTGACCGCCGGAAAACTCATGGGGGTATTTTAATCCTGCCATCGCGCCTAAACCGACATGCTCGAGCAGATCGTTGACGATGTGCCGCGTTTCACTTTCACTGCGCGTCAGTTTATGAAAACGGATCGGTTCAGCGATGATGTCGAAAATTTTCATGCGCGGATTCATTGAGGTATACGGATTTTGGAATACCATCTGCATTTGACGCCGTAAAGGGCGGCGTTGGTGTTCCGATTTCAGCGCAGTTAAATCAATCCCTTCAAAGCTCACTCGCCCGACATTGGGTTGGTACAAGCCCGCGATCACTCGTGCAATGGTTGATTTTCCTGAGCCAGATTCGCCGACTAAACCAAACGTTTCCCCTTCATGGACTTCAAAACTGACATTATCGGAGGCTTGTACGTATTCGCGGCGGCTGGCGAATAAAGAATCCTTAGTGATAAAACGCAAGCTCACATTATCCACTTTGAGTAGCGGGCCACGGTATTGACGCTGATCTTGACTCTGCCCTAGCCAGTGATTTTTCACATCCAAAGGCTGTAACTGTTGCGCTTGTTCGATGTAACTCACGAGTGGAAAACGATCCAACTTGCGATCAGAACGCGGCACTGCTGAAATTAGGCTGCGAGTATAAGGGTGCTGTGGTGTGCCAAGCACTTTGCCAGTGGGGCCAAACTCGACCAAATCACCACGATACATCACCGCAACGCGATCGGTTACATTCGACACCACGCCCATATCATGCGTCACCAACATACAGCCGACATTGTTTTGCTTACATAGCTCACGGATCAGGGTCAAGATTTGGTCTTGAATCGAGACGTCAAGCGCGGTGGTTGGCTCATCAGCGATGATCAGATCAGGCTCACCCGCCAGCGCAATCGCAATCACCACCCGTTGACGCATACCACCAGAAAATTGATGCGGATACTGTTTGAGGCGGTTTTCGGGTTGGGGGATGCCAACTTGCTGCAACAAAGATAATGCGCGTTGATAGGCTTGCTGATCGCTCACCTGCATGTTGGCATGAATGGTTTCGGTTAATTGCTGCTCCACCGTAAACAGTGGATTGAGTGAGGTCATCGGATCTTGAAAAATAAAGCCGATTTTGCTGCCACGCACTTCACGCATCGCTTGGGGCGATAAACCGGAAATTTTCTCACCGTTTAAATAAACTTCACCGGCCGCAATCGTGCCGGGAGGGCTAAGCAGATCAATCACGGCATTGCCTACCGTTGATTTCCCAGCCCCAGATTCACCCACCACTCCAACAATTTCACCCGCTTGGATATCCAAAGTGAGCGATTTGACTGCGACATGCACCCCATGCCGCGAAGGGTATTCAATTCTAAGATTTTTAACTGCTAAAAGTGACATTCCATCAGACCTCTACCGCTGAGGCAATTTTGCCCTGTCTGAAGCACATCAGCGCATAACTGAAACTGATGTGCATTTGCATCCATTCGAATCAGAATTATCTTCTGACGATTTACAAGCCTCTCAATTTGGCAAATCTTGCGCGTAAAAGCAACAAAGCTGGGGCAAAAAAACGCCAACTCTAGCTAAAGTGCAATATGAAGAGATCAAGAGAAAGGAACTGCCGGCCGATTTGCAACTGAGGGCAATGGCGTTTAGCCGAGCTAATACCAGCCAATCACTGCGTATAAAGTCGAGTTAAATTTGCGATAGATAAAATGCAAAAAAGCCCCAGCAGATGCTGAGGCTTTGAAAAGTGGTCGGTGAAGAGGGATTCGAACCCCCGACCCTCTGGTCCCAAACCAGATGCGCTACCAAGCTGCGCTATTCACCGACTTAATTTTGCTTAAGCTCTACAACTTAAGACCGGAGATAATTAATTATCACCAAAATAAATGGGGTGGCTAATGGGGCTCGAACCCACGACAACCGGAATCACAATCCGGGGCTCTACCAACTGAGCTATAGCCACCACTGAAATTTGTAATAACCGCTTGCCTGCCGTTATTTAAGACCACGCGTTTGCCTAATCTTGAAATAAGTGGTCGGTGAAGAGGGATTCGAACCCCCGACCCTCTGGTCCCAAACCAGATGCGCTACCAAGCTGCGCTATTCACCGACTTAATTTTGCTTAAGCTCTACAACTTAAGACCGGAGATAATTAATTATCACCAAAATAAATGGGGTGGCTAATGGGGCTCGAACCCACGACAACCGGAATCACAATCCGGGGCTCTACCAACTGAGCTATAGCCACCACTGATATTTATTACCGATATTCCCCAGGCGATTATGGCGCGCCCGAAAGGATTTGAACCTTCGACCTTTGGCTCCGGAGGCCAACGCTCTATCCAGCTGAGCTACGGGCGCATGCCCTATCGGCGGAGTGGAATAATACGTAGATCACCTAAGGGCGTCTAGTGTTTTTTTTAGTTTTTTTACTGATTGGTGCCTTTTTCATCAGGCGTTTGCTGCTCTTCTGTTGGTTAAGAGGGTGATTCACGGCGGGAAGATGGTATTTGCAGGTTTGTTGCAACATATTACCGCGCTATACTCAATTTACTTTTCACATCTACTTAACATTAATAATGTGAAATTTAAGCTGGAAAAAGGATGGGTAAGCCACACTTACCTTAATTATGTAAAGTGAGTTTAGATATGTTGCGAACACTCTTTAACCTGCTGGTGATAACGCTTGGCTCAGCGCTGTCAAGTGGCACATGGGCGATAACCGATGCCGATAAACATGCGATTGCGGAGCGGATCAAACCGGTTGGCAATGTTTATCTGGCCAGTAACGAACCGACCCCAGTCGTGGCCACGGGTCCACGCGATGGTGCGACAGTCTACGGCACCTTTTGTATTGCTTGTCACTCAACTGGCGTATCAGGTGCTCCTAAAATCGGCAGCGCTGCCGAATGGGGACCGCGTATTGCACAAGGTAAAGAAGTGCTAAAAAATCATGCACTGCATGGCTTTAATGCTATGCCGGCCAAAGGTACCTGTGTCGATTGTTCGGATGCTGAAATCGTAGCGGCGATTGAACATATGATTGCTGGGTTGTGATCAACTGTACTCCACAACCCAGCCAGTGGCGGCTCTCTCGCTTACTGGATTTTCCAATCGATAACCAGTTGCGATTATTTCTTAAACATCGCGCGTAAATTGGCAATATGTGCTTGGCCCTTGGCCATGCGCTCTTGTTGACTAACCGGCTTTTTCTTGAGCTCCCACTCAATATCATCTTGTGGTAATTCATCCAGAAAACGGCTGTGCTGCGGCTTGATCAGCTCACCAAACTGGCGACGCTCTTTACACACCATAAAGGTCAGCTCACGCTGTGCACGAGTGATGCCGACATACATTAAGCGGCGTTCCTCTTCGACATTTTCCTCATCGATACTGGTTTGGTGCGGTAAAATGCCCTCTTCCGCCCCCATCAGATACACGTAAGGAAACTCCAACCCTTTTGATGCGTGCAGCGTCATCAATTGTACAGCATCGCTATCATCGTTCTCTTCACCGCGCTCCATCATGTCACGCAAGGTCAAACGCTGAACCACTTCTTTAAGGGTTTTCGGTTGTTGATCCGGGTTATCGCCGGACAAGTCGGCCACAATCCATGAATAAAGATCAGAGACGTTTTTCATGCGCATTTCCGCCGCTTTAGGGCTCGCAGAGGTCTCATACAACCAGTCTTCATAATGAATATCACGCACCAATGCGCGCACGGCCTCAACACTATCACCGCGCTGTGCGTTATCGGCCACCGCCACCAACCACTCGCTAAAACGGCGTAAATTATCGAGTCCACGCCCAGTGAGATGCTGCTCCAAACCCAGTTCAAAGCTGGCCGCCAGCAGGCTCTTACCACGCATATTAGCGTAGCTGCCGAGCTTTTCTAAGGTGGCAGGGCCAATCTCGCGCTTTGGGGTATTCACGATACGTAAAAATGCATTGTCATCATCAGGATTCACCAGCACACGCAGGTAAGCCATCATGTCTTTAATTTCCGCTCGCGCAAAAAAAGAGGTGCCGCCCGATAACTTATAGGGCACTCGGTTTTGGGTGAGCGACTTTTCAATTAGGCGCGATTGATGATTACCCCGATACAAGATTGCGTAATCGCGATATTCGGTACGGTTGAGAAACTTATGCGCGATAATCTCTGCGGTAACTCGCTCTGCTTCATGATCGTCATTGTTGGCGAGAATAACTTTGAGTTTTTCACCCTCGACCAATTCTGAAAACAACGCTTTTTGATAGACATGCGGGTTATTGGCAATCAAGATATTCGCCGCACGCAAAATACGCCGCGTTGAGCGATAATTTTGCTCCAATTTGACCAATTTTAAATCGGTAAAATCTTCACCTAACAACACTAGGTTTTGTGGCTTGGCGCCGCGCCATGAGTAGATCGATTGGTCATCATCACCGACCACGGTTAAACGGCCACGCTCCCCTACCAACAGTTTTACTAATTCATACTGGCTGGTATTGGTATCTTGATATTCATCGACTAACAGATAGCGGATCCGATTTTGCCAACGCTGGCGCACTTCTTCACTACTGCGCAGCAGCAATACCGGCAGTAAAATCAAATCATCAAAATCTAGAGCGTTATAAGCCAGCATCTGTTTTTGATAACGTTCAAAACAGTGCGCAAACAACTGCTGCTGTTCGCCTTGTGCCCGCGCCATCGCCTGCTGCGGGGTGAGCATGTCGTTTTTCCAATTGGAAATTGTGCTCAGCAGTTGGCGCAGCAAGTCTTTATCGCCATCGAGCTGCTTTTCAGTCAACTCTTTGAGTAGTGCCAGCTGATCTTGATCATCAAATAATGAAAACCCCGCTTTTAAGCCCAGTGCTTTGAATTCACGGCGAATAATATTCAAACCTAAGGTGTGAAAAGTGGAGACCATTAAGCCTCGTGATTCCGCTTTACCCAGCGTTTGTGCCACGCGATCTTTCATTTCACGCGCCGCTTTATTGGTAAAGGTGACCGCCGCAATATTGCGCGCTTTATAGCCACATTGCTGCACCAAATAAGCGATTTTATTGGTGATAACCCGCGTTTTGCCCGAACCCGCCCCTGCAAGGACTAAGCATGGGCCAGAAACATATTTGACCGCTTCATCTTGTCTTGGGTTTAACTTCATAGCGATCTCAATCCTATTTATTCAGCCGCTCATCATAATCTGCTCACCTCAGATCACCAACAAAGAAACCATCTGCATTAAATTTTGCTGTACAAGTGTATTGCAAAACAGGGGGGGTTAGCCGCTATAATAAGCAAACGTTCACTGGCTGATAAACCTGATGCCTCAAATTAGTCCACAGCTCCGATGTGGCTAATGCTTATCGAGACATTATGCGTAATAGAGTACAGTATGACCGTTTATCAATAACTTGTTGCTACGCAAGGGAACTAGAGTAGAAAATGTGTGCCCAAGTCGAAGGTTATTCGACCAAGGGAAACCACCGCAGGGACTGTTCAAACCTCTCGACCATCATTTTCGGTGCTGAGTTTTGAAATCGCTGGCTCTTGCTTGTTTGTCAATACGCTTTAGGTTTTATCAACTGGATGATTTGGCTCTCGATGCTATGATTGAATCTAGTTGTAATGCTATTACTCAACACTAATTTGGAGTTCGCACCAGAATGAAAAAGTGGACATTCTTTATGTTGCTTATCGCGATCCTGCTGTTCGGCAGTGTGATAGGTTTCAACCTGTTCAAACAACAGAAAATTGCCGAGTACTTGGCCAATCGTCCTGAATCCGAATTTCCGGTGACAGTAACCACCGTTAACTCCGTTGATTGGGTGCCAGTGATTGAAGCAATCGGCTTCATTGAGCCTAACCAAGGTGTAACTCTAACCAGCGAAAGCTCTGGCGTAATTAGCCAAATTCTATTTGAATCAGGCACTCAGGTGGCAAACCAGCAACCACTGGTGTTACTTGACTCTTCGGTGGAAAAAGCCAACCTAAAAAGCTCAGAAGCTCGTCTGCCAGCCGCCAAGGCGAAATATGAACGTTACAAAGGCTTATTTGCTAAGGGCTCAATTTCTAAAGAAGCGTACGATGAAGCAGAAGCGAACTACTACGCGTTGGCTGCTGACATTGAAGGCTTGAAAGCCAGCATTGCGCGCCGCGAAATCAAAGCACCGTTTGCCGGCGTGATCGGGATCCGTAACGTGTTTTTAGGCCAATATCTACAACCTGGTACCGATATTGTTCGTCTGGAAGATACCAGCGTGATGCGCCTGCGCTTCACTGTGCCACAAACCGATATTTCGCGGATTTCAATGGATCAGGAGGTCGATATCATCGTCGATTCTTATCCACAAGATTCATTTAAAGGTTCAATCTCTGCGATTGAGCCAGCCGTTAGCGTGCAGAGTGGCTTGATCCAAGTCCAAGCGGATATCCCTAATAGTGATGGTAAGTTACGTAGCGGTATGTTTGCCCGCGCTAACATTATTCTGCCGAAACTAGAGAACCAAGTGACTCTGCCACAAACTGCCATTACCTATACCCTGTATGGTGACAATGTTTACCTGGTGGCCGAAGAAAATGGTGAGCAACGCGTGCAGCAACATGTGGTAAAAGTCGGCGAACGTTCAGAGTCAATTGCGCATATCCTGGAAGGTGTAAAACCGGGCGATGTAGTAGTCACTACTGGTCAAGTTCGTCTAAGTAATGGTGCTAAAGTTCGTATTGTCGAAAGTGATGCGACCAAAGTACCAACAGAAACCCCAATGCTGTAAGCGGAGGCATCATGCGCTTTACTGATGTTTTTATAAAACGTCCTGTTTTAGCGGTATCGATCAGCTTTTTGATTGTGTTGCTTGGTCTGCAAGCCATTTTCAAAATGCAGGTGCGTGAATACCCTGAAATGACCAATACCGTAATCACGGTAAGCACCAGTTATTACGGTGCCAGCGCTGATTTGATCCAAGGTTTTATTACCCAGCCATTGGAGCAAGCCGTCGCACAAGCCGATAATATTGACTATATGACCTCACAGTCGGTGTTAGGCAGCTCGACCATTACGGTTACGATGAAGCTCAATACCGATCCTAACGCTGCATTGTCAGATGTATTGGCGAAAACCAACTCAGTGCGCTCGCAGTTGCCTGGTGAAGCAGAAGACCCTACGGTCACCATGTCAACCGGTTCAACCACCGCAGTAATGTACATTGGTTTTACCAGTGAAGAGTTATCTTCTAGCCAGATCACTGACTACTTAGTGCGAGTGGTTAACCCACAGTTTTATGCGGTGAATGGTCTTTCCAGTATCGACCTGTATGGCGGTATGCAATACGCACTACGTGTCTGGTTAGATCCAGCCAAAATGGCAGCACTTAGCCTGTCAGCATCTGATGTGATGAGTGTTCTTAATGCCAATAACTACCAATCCGCGACGGGTCAAGCGATTGGTGAATTCGTGCTATATAACGGCAGTGTTGATACCCAAGTTTCCAACGTAGAAGAATTGGAAAATCTGGTGATTAAGGCAGAAAAAGGCAACGTTACCCGTCTTGGTGATATTGCCAAAGTCACCTTAGAAAAAAGCCATGACTCTTATCGGGCCAGCGCCAACGGTCGTGAAGCGGTCGTTGCGGCAGTCAATGCGGCACCAAGTGCCAACCCAATCAATATTGCCAAAGATGTGTTGGAGATCCTGCCTGAGCTACGCAAAAACATGCCAAGTAATATCCAAATGAGCGTGTTGTATGACTCAACGGTTGCGATCAACGAATCCATCCATGAAGTAATCAAAACCATCATTGAAGCTGCGATTATCGTACTAATCGTGATTACCCTGTTCTTGGGTTCTCTGCGTGCGGTACTGATCCCGATTGTCACTATTCCACTTTCTCTTATTGGGGTGGCAATGGTAATGCAGATGATGGGTTTCTCTTGGAACTTGATGACTCTGCTCGCGATGGTGTTGGCTATCGGTCTGGTGGTTGACGATGCGATCGTGGTGCTAGAGAACGTTGACCGCCATGTCAAAGAAGGCGAATCACCTTTCCGTGCTGCAATCATTGGTACCCGCGAGATCGCCATCCCTGTTATCGCAATGACGCTGACCTTAGGTGCGGTGTATGCTCCGATTGCGTTAATGGGCGGCATTACCGGTGCGCTGTTTAAAGAGTTCGCGCTCACTCTGGCCGGGGCGGTGTTTGTCTCTGGTATTATCGCGTTGACTTTGTCGCCGATGATGTGTTCAAAAATGCTCAAGGCTAATGAAGCCCCAAACAAATTTGAACTAAAAGTACACCATCTGCTCGATCGCATGACGGCACGCTATGAAGGTATGTTACAAGCGGTTATGGCTCATCGCCCAGTGGTGATTGGTTTTGCGTTGATCGTATTTGCTAGCCTACCTATGCTGTTTAAGTTTATTCCAAGTGAATTAGCTCCAGCAGAGGATAAAGGGGTATTGATGCTGATGGGTACAGGCCCGTCAAATGCGAACCTCGATTATCTGGCTAATACCATGGCGGATGTCAATGATATCCTGTCCAACCAGCCTGAAGTTCAGTTTGCGCAGGTATTTACCGGAATTCCAAACTCCAACCAAGCATTAGGTATCGCTTCTATGGTGCCGTGGAGTCAACGGCAAGCCAGCCAAGCCGAAGTGACCAACCGAGTTGGTACTTTAGTACAAGACATCCCTGGCATGGCGGTCACTGCTTTCCAGATGCCTGAACTTCCAGGGGCAGGCTCAGGTTTACCGATCCAATTTGTGATCACGACACCAAGCAACTTTGAAAGCCTATTTACCATCGCAACTGATGTGCTGACCGAAGTAAAAACCAATCCAATGTTTGTTTATTCAGATCTTGATTTGAACTTCGATTCAGCGACCATGAAGATCAACATTGATAAAGATAAAGCCGGTGCTTACGGTGTGACCATGCAAGATATTGGTATCACTCTCAGCACTATGATGGCGGACGGTTATGTTAACCGTATCGACCTCAACGGCCGCTCTTACGAAGTGATCCCACAAGTGGAACGTAAATGGCGTCTCAATCCAGAATCAATGAACAGCTACTATGTTCGCGCAGCCGATGGCAACGTGATCCCGCTTGGTAGCTTAGTAACTATTGATGTGGTGGCAGAACCTCGCTCTTTACCACACTTCAACCAGCTCAACTCAGCCACCGTCGGTGCTGTACCATCACCGGGTACTGCAATGGGCGATGCGATCGACTGGTTTGAAAATCTCGCCAGCAATAAGCTACCGAAAGGCTACAGCCATGATTACATGGGTGAAGCACGTCAGTATGTGACCGAAGGCAGCGCGCTATATGCGACCTTTGGCCTGGCATTGGCGATCATTTTCTTGGTATTGGCGATTCAGTTTGAATCTCTCAAAGATCCACTGGTGATCATGGTTTCGGTGCCGCTGGCGATTTGTGGTGCATTAATCGCACTCGCTTGGGGTACGGCCACCATGAATATCTACTCACAAGTTGGTTTGATCACCTTGGTTGGTTTGATCACCAAGCACGGTATCTTGATTTGTGAGGTCGCCAAAGAAGAGCAGTTACATAACAAACTGAATCGTATTGATGCGGTCATGCATGCAGCCAAAATACGTTTACGTCCGATCCTGATGACTACCGCTGCGATGATCGCCGGTCTGATCCCGCTGATGTACGCCACTGGTGCTGGTGCGGCTCAACGCTTCAGTATCGGTATCGTGATTGTTTCAGGCTTGGCTATCGGTACTCTGTTTACTCTGTTTGTACTGCCAGTGATTTACAGCTACTTGGCTGAAAAACACAAACCACTGCCGATCTTTGTCGAAGATAAAGATCTTGAGAAATTGGCACGGATGGATGAAGTGAAAGCGGCACACCGTCAGCTGTGATCCAATCTCTCATCACCCACTCACAAAAGGCCATTTCGATGGCCTTTTTTATTGCCGAATCTAACGACATTGTCGGCTGAATTGCATAGAATATTGCCAACCTAACAGGAGTAATCAGTATGTTTGATGCGAAAAAACTCGAGCAGATCGCCAAGCAAATTCATGAAGCGATGCCACAACCGGTCAAAGAATTAGGCGCAGATGTAGAACAGAAAGTACGCCAAGTCATCCAAGGCCAACTCAACAAACTTGATGTCGTCAATCGAGAAGAATTTGATGTGCAAACCCAAGTATTATTGCGCACTCGCCAAAAGCTTAGCGAGTTAGAACAAAAAATGGCTGAGCTTGAAGCCAAACTCGCCGCTAAATAAACACGCTAAACACACCGCCAACTTTAGCTAGTAGCGTATACAAAAAAGGCTTAGTCAGTAGACTAAGCCTTGTTGGTTTTTCTTATATGGTGTTGTTGTGTTTGCTGGCGGAAAACCGATAACGAGATTAATCACCCACTGCGATACGCTGCATATCTTTCATATAACCGCGCAGCTCTTCACCAATGTACTCGACCGGGTGATTACGAATAACGCTGTTGACTTCAATCAGAGTGGCATTATCGACTTGATTTGATGTGCTAGCCAAACCTTTGCCAATCACATCGACACCTACATTGGGCATGAATTGCTCACGCAATAGTGGTACTGCGATGTTCGCAAACAGATAATTACCGTATTCCGCCGTATCAGAGATAACCACGTTCATTTCATATAAGCGTTTGCGAGCCACAGTATTAGCAATCAATGGCAGCTCATGCAAAGATTCATAGTAAGCCGACTCATCAATAATGCCTGAGGCAGTCATCGCTTCAAACGCAAGCTCAACCCCTGCCCGCACCATGGCAATCATCAAAATACCGCGATCAAAATATTCTTGCTCAGTAATTTTCACATCGCTCGCAGGGTAGTTCTCAAATGCAGTTTCAGCGGTGGCAGCACGCCAGCCAAGCAGTTCCTTATCATCATTGGCCCAATCCGCCATCATAGTACTGGAAAAGTGGCCAGAAATAATGCCATCCATATGCTTGTTATACAGCGGACGCATTAAGTCTTTGAGCTGTTCAGAGAGTTCAAACGCTTTAATTTTGGCTGGATTAGAGAGACGATCCATCATATGGGTAATGCCACCAAACTTTAGTGCTTCGGTAATCGTTTCCCAGCCAAATTGCAGCAATTTACCGGCATAACCAGGTTCGATACCCTCGGCCAGCATTTTCTCGTAACAAACGATTGAACCTGCTTGCAGCATGCCACACAGAATGGTTTGCTCACCCATCAAGTCTGATTTCACTTCTGCCACAAAAGAAGACGCCAAACAACCTGCACGATGGCCGCCTGTTGCAGCCGCCCACGCTTTAGCGATTTCCCACCCTTCACCTTGTGGATCATTTTCAGGGTGTACCGCAATCAGTGTCGGAACACCAAAACCACGCTTATACTCTTCACGAACTTCTGTGCCAGGGCATTTTGGCGCAACCATCACTACGGTAATATCTTTACGGATCTGCATGCCTTCTTCCACGATATTAAAACCGTGTGAATAGCCGAGCGCCGCCCCCTGCTTCATCAGTGGCATCACCGCATTGACCACACTGGTATGTTGCTTATCAGGGGTTAAGTTAATCACCAAATCAGCATCAGGGATCAGTTGTTCGTAACTGCCCACTTTGAAGCCATTATTTTTAGCATTTTTGAATGACTGACGTTGCTCATCGATCGCCGCCTGACGCAAGGCATAGCTAACATCTAAACCCGAATCGCGCATATTCAGACCTTGATTCAGTCCTTGCGCACCACAGCCCACAATCACAATTTTCTTACCAACCAGATAATCCGCTGCGCTGGCAAACTCTTCACGAGCCATAAAGCGGCAGCGTCCCAGTTGATCCAACTGTTCACGCAGATTCAGTGTATTGAAATAGTTTGCCATGTGAGTGCTCCTTAATAAGTGATTCCGTTAAGTCGGTGTGATATGACCGAATAAACTCATACTAAGTGAGCGACAAGATTGCATAAAGTGATATATTCACAACCAAGTATTGCAATAGATGCAACATGGAATTGTGTTATGAACATCAAAACGTTACAGATTTTTATCCATCTGTGTGGCAGCAAAAACTTCAGTCATACCGCAGCAGCAATGCATCTGAGCCCTTCTGCTTTAAGTCGACAAATCCAAAAGCTTGAACAGGATTTAAATCATACGCTATTTCTGCGTGATAACCGCAGCGTTGAACTGACTCCGATTGCCCATCAATTACTTCCCGTGGCGGTGCGTATGATTAATGATTGGCAACAATTCAGCACCCAGCTCAATGAGCATGGCCAAGAATTACGTGGCGAAATAAAACTCTTTTGCTCTGTCACCGCAAGCTATAGCCATCTACCGGATCTCCTCAGCGCATTTCGCCTCCAGCACCCTTATATTGAGTTTAAATTATTGACCGGTGATCCCGCGCAAGCCATCGATAAAATCCTACATGATGAAGCGGATATTGCGATTGCCGCAATGCCAGAACAGTTGCCAAATCGAATTGAATTCGCAACCATCGGTGAAATTCCACTCTCGATTATCGCTCCGCGTGGTAGCAGTAGCTTTAGCGATGAGTTAAAAAAACAGCAGCCCAGTTGGCATGAAATTCCATTTGTGATTCCAGAATCCGGGACAGCTCGTGAACGAGCGAATGCTTGGTTTAAGCAAATGAAGATTAAACCCAATATCTACGCACAAATCGCAGGCCATGAAGCGATTGTCAGCTTAGTGGCTCTAGGGTATGGGGTGGGAATCGCGCCAGATGTGGTGATCAACAACAGTCCTGTTCGCGATAAAATTCAGCGCTTAAACTTTGTGCCAATCAATCCCTTTAAACTCGGAGTTTGCTGCAAACGCTCGCAACTAGATAATCCCCTAGTTCAAGCATTATGGCGGGTAATTTCAACTAATCAAAAGATTGTGAATTAAAAAAACTGAGGGAGCATCTAAGGAAACCGAGTTCTCAGCCACTAATCATAATCCATAAATTAAAATTGAATACACTGAAATGCAAAAAGGCCGCTGACTAATCAGCGGCCTTTTCTAATAGTGGCGGAGAGATAGGGATTTGAACCCTAGGATAGCTATTAACCATCGCCGGTTTTCAAGACCGGTGCTTTCAACCACTCAGCCATCTCTCCGCAAATTTTGTGCTAACAGTATGTTTACACTACTAGCTTAGACGTTTCGTCTACTTTTTTGCCTTTAGATTTTTCTTAACAATCTAAAAACAACAAATCAAAGCCTGGCGATGTTCTACTCTCACATGGGGAAACCCCACACTACCATCGACGCAGTTTCGTTTCACTTCTGAGTTCGGAATGGAGTCAGGTGGGTCCAAAACGCTATGGTCGCCAAGCAAAATTCTGTTTT
>NZ_JARBFT010000018.1:0-25863 GCF_028863985.1 Vibrio chanodichtyis
TTGGAGCGACACACGAGGTTCGAACTCGTGACCTCAACCTTGGCAAGGTTGCGCTCTACCAACTGAGCTAGTGTCGCATCAACAACGTTTTCCGTCGTTTAGGGCTGCGAATTATAAGAGCATTTTCTGGTGATGCAAGAGCTTCTTGAGAAAAAAACTCTTTTTTTTTTCAAGCGCCGAAAAAGCAGACAAAGCGTTGGAGTTTTATGCGCTTTGAGGAGCAAAAAACGCAGTTTTAAATCTGAAATACCGTTTTACGGTAAAACTTAAGCTCATCGATCGACTCACGAATATCATCTAAAGCCAAATGACTGCCAGTTTTACTGAACTGTTTGAGTAATTCAGGCTGCCAACGGCGAGTCAGTTCTTTAATCGTGCTGACATCGATATAACGGTAATGGAAATACGCTTCTAAATCCGGCATATGGCGATAAAGGAAGCGTCGATCTTGACCAATACTGTTGCCACAGATCGGTGATTTGCCTTCCGGCACCCACTGCTTGAGAAAATCGATGGTCAACACCACCGCTTGCTGTTCATTAACTTGGCTGTCTTTTACTCGCGCCACTAAACCGCTCGCGGTATGCGTGCTGGTGCACCACTCATCCATTTTGGCCAATTCTGCGTCTGGTTGATGAATCGCGATCACCGGGCCTTCCGCCAAGATATTTAACTCGCTATCGGTCACAATGGTCGCCATCTCAATGATTTTGTGGCTGTCAGGATCCAGCCCTGTCATTTCTAAATCAATCCAAATCAGATTCTGATCGCTAAAAGACATAATAGTGCGCCTATAGGGGTTTATTCACAAAAGAGGTACTATACCCAAATTCCGATCGACAGGATACGTATCACATTGAGATTTGATACCCCCTATCTAGCAGAGAGTAAGTAGAACACTGTGGCAAAAAAGAAAAAGCTCACTCAAGGCCAAGTCCGCCGAGTTAGAAGCAACCAACACAAAAAACTCAAGCAAGAAGAGTCTATCGTTTGGGATGAGACGCTACTCGGCAATGCTCAATCTGGGTTAGTGATCACCCGCTTTGGTCAACATGCGGATATTGAAGATCCTGCAACGGGTGCCATTCACCGCTGCAATTTACGACGTGGGATCGAAAGCTTAGTCTCTGGCGACAAAGTACTGTGGCGGCCAGGTGCAGAAACGCTAGCCGGAATTTCTGGTGTGGTTGAGGCGGTGGAAACGCGCAGCTCTGTGTTGGTACGCCCGGACTATTATGATGGACTCAAACCCGTCGCTGCGAATGTCGATCAGATGGTGATTGTCTCGTCGGTGTTGCCCGAACTCTCTTTGAATATTATCGATCGCTACTTAATTGCCGCCGAAACCTTAGGCATTGCGCCATTAATTGTGCTCAATAAAATCGATCTACTCAGCCCTGAGCTGCGTGCACAATATACCACTTGGCTTAATGATTACCGGGCCATTGGTTATAACGTACTGTACGTAAGTAAAGTCACCGGTGAAGGTATCACTGATCTTGAAGCGACACTGCGTGATCGCACCAATGTGTTTGTTGGTCAATCGGGGGTCGGCAAATCGAGTCTGGTCAATGCGCTGCTTCCGGAGCTAGAAGAGTATGTAGAAGAAGGCGCGATTTCTGCAACATCAGGTTTAGGGCAACATACTACAACCGCGGCTCGGCTTTACCATATCCCTAGTGGTGGTAATTTGATTGACTCACCAGGAGTGCGTGAATTTGGCCTATGGCACCTCGCCACCGAAGATGTCACCACCGCCTATGTCGAATTTCGGCCCTATTTAGGTGGCTGCAAATTCCGTGATTGTAAACATGGAGATGATCCAGGCTGCTTGTTACGTGCTGCGCTGACTAAAGGCGAAATCAGTGCACAACGTTTCGAAAACTATCACCGTATCGTACAGAGCATGACCGAAAATAAAGCCAATCGACAGTATTCGCGCAGTAAAAAAGCCGATCTGTAATGGCAAATTGTTAGTAAGTTTAGTGCACCTACTGACAGTCACGCGGATTTTCAGTAACATCTTGCGCCCATCACTCACGTATTGGAATGTAAACCATGGATAAGATAAAAGTTGGACTTCAATATTGGATCCCACAACATGGCCTGACCCGTTTGGTCGGTAAGCTGGCATCTGCGCGTGCAGGCCGCCTAACCACCGCCATCATCCGCTGGTTCATCAAACAGTATCACGTCAATATGGACGAGGCTTTACACTCTGATCCCACTTATTTTAAGACGTTTAATGACTTCTTTGTACGTGAGCTCAAAGCTGGCGCTCGCCCAATCGCAGAAGGCGAACAAGTGATCACGCATCCTGCCGATGCGCGTGTCAGCCAATTTGGCCCTATCGAAGAAGGTAAACTGATCCAAGCCAAAGGTCATACATTCTCCGCCCAAGAATTATTAGGCGGCGATGCAGAGCTGGCTGCTGAGTTTGAGGATGGGGATTTTGCGACTCTGTATCTATCACCGAGTGATTATCATCGAGTCCATATGCCATGTGATGGCACGTTACGTCAGATGATCTACGTGCCGGGCGATCTGTTTTCTGTCAATCCACTGACGGCAGAAAATGTACCCAATCTGTTCGCGCGCAACGAGCGTGTCGTGTGCATTTTTGATACGGCGTTTGGCCCAATGGCTCAAGTACTGGTCGGTGCGACCATTGTCGGCAGCATTGAACTGGTATGGGCAGGCACGGTCACCCCACCGCGTGGTAACAGCGTCTACCGTTGGGATTATCCAGCCGAGGGTAATCAAGCGGTGATCTTGACCAAAGGTCAAGAAATGGGTCGCTTTAAACTCGGTTCAACCGTGATCAACCTGTTTGCCAAACAAGCCATCCACTTTGATGAGAGTATGGCACATGGTGTGACGACTCGGATAGGTCAGCCTTACGCCGCACAAGCTTAATCTTATCTCTCCACCTTCCTGCCTCGATAGGAGGGTGGACTTTTGAAGTTCGCCACACATCTGCACTGTTGTCGACTGCAAAAGACAAAATTTTAACCCCCCTCTAAGACCGCTCAATGACCGTCGCGTACTCTAGGCATTCAACTTAAGTTAAGAGGAAATGCCAATGCCGCCACTGCAACGAGGTCTGCTCGTCAAACTGCTGATTTGTTTCTTACTGCCGCTTGGCGTATTGCTGATGCCGATTGATGCCATTCCAATCCAAGAATTAACCTTGGTGCAGCACCGTTTATTAGCCATTTTCCTACTTGCCGCCCTGCTGTGGGTGTTAGAGCCGGTTCCTGTTTTTGCCACTTCGATTCTGATCATTGCCCTAGAACTGATCATGATTTCCGATAAAGGGTTACATGGATTTCGCGCCGCCGATCCTGCCCATCCACTCGGTGAATTGCTGAAATACACCGACATTTTCAGCGCCTTTTCCTCACCGATCATCATTCTGTTCATGGGTGGATTCGCCTTAGCCATCGCGGCATCCAAATACGAATTGGACAACAACTTAGCGCGGGTACTGCTGAAACCGTTTGGCCACCAACCGAAATACATCATGCTCGGCTTAATGTTGATCACTTCTGTTTTCTCAATGTTTATGTCCAACACCGCCACCACGGTGATGATGTTGGCGCTACTTGGCCCGATCGTCGCCTCAGCACCGAAAGGTGATTTAGGCATCAAAGCTCTGGTATTGTGCATTCCGATCGCCGCCAATACCGGTGGTATTGCCACCCCGATTGGTACCCCGCCTAACGCGATTGCGCTGCAATATTTGACCGGTGAAAATAGCATTGATTTTCTATCTTGGATGATGATGGGTTTACCGTTTGTATTGGTACAACTGACCATTGCTTGGTTCCTGCTCCAAAAGCTATTCCCCTCTTCACAAGCCACTATGACGCTCAAGCTGAAAGGTGAATTTCAACGTGGCTGGCGTGCGATGCTGGTGTACTTCACCTTCGCCATCACCATCGTATTGTGGATGACCACCACCTGGCATGGCATGAACACTTATGTGGTGGCGATTATTCCACTGGCGATGTTTACTCTGACTGGCATTATGGGCAAAGAAGAGCTGAAACAGATCAACTGGGATGTTTTGTGGTTAGTGGCTGGTGGGATCGCTATTGGCATCGGCCTTGAACAAACCGGCCTTGCCCAAGCGTTAGCCCACGCGATCGACTACCAATCACTCTCTCCAATGCTGATTGTGATTGTGCTGTCTCTGGTCTGTTGGCTAATGGCCAATTTTATGTCGAATACCGCCACCGCCAACTTGATCATGCCGATCGCGGCCGCGATTGGCACTTCAATGAGCAGTCTTGAGCAAATTGGCGGCCTACAAGCGCTGTTAGTGGTCGTGGCTTTCTCCGCATCACTTGGGATGATTTTACCCGTGTCAACGCCCCCTAACTCGCTCGCCTATTCGACCGGTCTTATTGAAAGCAAAGATATGGCCAAAACCGGGCTGATCCTCGGTATCGTTGGACTGGGCATTGTCTATCTGGTGGCATTCATGCTCGGATAAGCATGACAGAGAACGCGGGTACGGAGACCTTGCTGCAACGCTTCACGCAGCAAGGTCATACTGTACCGCCAACGCTGAAATTCACTTTGTTTTACAGATCGCAAATGGCATATTGAGAGCCCAAAAACCGCTAAGGATAATGTCATGGGTTACGAATGGCTGACACTGGCTGCCGCCGCGCTTTGGGCTCTCACCAGTTTACTTTCTATCACTCCCGCCAAACATCTCGGTCCATTTGCTTATAGCCGTTGGCGGATGGGGTGCACCTCCATCATCCTGATTATCTTTGCCATCTTTTCCGGCGGTTGGCCGACAGTCACCCACGAAGCGATCCCAGCGATGATGCTATCAGGATTGATTGGGATTTTTATCGGCGATACCGCGCTGTTCGCTTGCCTTAATCGCATGGGGCCAAGACAATCTGGGCTGCTGTTTTCCTGTCATGCGGTATTTTCTGCACTACTGGGATATTTTCTGTTTAGCGAAAGCATGACAGGGCAAGAGTTGCTCGGTTCAAGCCTAGTATTTGCTGGGGTGCTACTGGCAATTTTCTTTGGTCGCCGTCAGCAAGCGGCCACCCATCTCGATAATGTTAATGGCCCTCTCTGGATTGGCATTAGCTTAGGGCTCATCGCCGCACTATGCCAAGCCCTTGGTGGGATCATTGCCAAACCGGTGATGCAAACCGCAATTGATCCAATCGCGGCCTCAGCAATACGCATGATCACCGCCTTTGCGGCGCACACAGTACTCTACCTCACTGGCGTGTCAATCGCTCGGCCGAGCCAACCTATCACCTTCTCAATTTTTCTTATCACCGCTCTCAATGGCTTGATGGCAATGGCAATCGGCATGACGTTGATCTTGTATGCCTTGCGTGAGGGTAACGTCGGCATGGTCGCGTTACTCTCTTCCACCACCCCCATAATGTTGCTACCACTACTGTGGTGGTACAGCAAACAGCGCCCAAACCGCTATGCTTGGTTAGGCGCCATCATTGCCGTAGCGGGCACTGGCTTATTGGTAACCTAGTGTCGATACTTAATGTCCATATTGATCAATAGGCTACATTTACTTGCAATGATAGAGAGAATCATTGATCTTAACGGGATGCAAAGCGCCTGAATTGTAGTAAAATTACGCTAATTTTATGTTTCAGTTATTTTGATTTTGACGAGGTTAGAACTATGTCAGCTAAGAAGCCAATGGCTCTGGTGATCCTAGACGGTTGGGGTTACCGCGAAGACAACGCAAATAATGCGATCAACAATGCGCGTACACCTGTGATGGATAGCCTAATGGCCAACAACCCTCACACTCTGATTTCAGCTTCAGGTATGGACGTAGGTCTGCCTGATGGTCAAATGGGTAACTCAGAAGTGGGTCACACCAACATCGGTGCTGGCCGTATTGTTTACCAAGACCTAACTCGCATCACCAAAGCGATCATGGATGGTGAATTCCAACAAAACGAAGTTCTGGTGGCTGCAATTGATAAAGCGATCGCGGCAGGTAAAGCCGTTCACCTGATGGGTTTGATGTCTCCAGGTGGCGTACACTCGCACGAAGATCACATCTATGCCGCCGTAGAAATGGCAGCAGCCCGCGGCGCAGAAAAGATTTATCTGCACTGCTTCCTTGATGGCCGTGACACGCCACCACGTAGCGCACAAGCATCACTGCAACGCTTCCAAGATCTATTTGCCAAACTAGGCAAAGGCCGTATTGCTTCTATCGTGGGCCGTTACTACGCAATGGACCGAGACAACAACTGGGATCGCGTGGAAAAAGCCTACGATCTGCTCACGCTGGCACAAGGTGAATTGACTTGTGACTCTGCGGTTGAAGCGCTACAAGCAGCATACGCTCGTGAAGAAAACGACGAATTCGTGAAAGCGACTGAAATTCGTGCGGCTGGCCAAGAATCCGCCGCGATGCAAGATGGCGATGCGCTGCTGTTTATGAACTACCGTGCTGACCGCGCGCGTCAAATCACGCGTACCTTTGTACCTGATTTCACTGGTTTTAACCGTAAATCTTACCCTGCGCTTAATTTTGTGATGCTGACTCAATACGCCGCAGACATTCCACTGAAGTGTGCGTTTGGCCCAGCCTCACTGGAAAATACTTACGGTGAATGGCTATCAAAAGCGGGTAAAACTCAGCTACGCATCTCTGAAACTGAGAAATATGCCCACGTGACCTTCTTCTTCAACGGTGGCGTAGAAAACGAATTCCCAGGCGAAGAGCGTCAATTGGTGGCTTCACCAAAAGTGGCGACCTATGATCTGCAACCAGAAATGAGCTCAAAAGAGCTGACTGACAAACTGGTCGCGGCGATCAAATCGGGTAAATACGATGCGATCATCTGTAACTATCCAAACGGCGACATGGTCGGCCATACTGGTGTGTATGATGCCGCGGTGAAAGCGTGTGAGGCGGTCGATGAGTGTATTGGCCGTGTGGTTGAAGCGATCAAAGAAGTGGATGGTCAACTGCTGATCACCGCTGACCACGGTAACGCGGAAATGATGATCGACCCAGAAACCGGCGGTGTACACACTGCGCATACCAGCTTGCCTGTCCCACTGATCTATGTGGGTAATCAAACGCTGAGCCTGAAAGACAACGGTAAGCTGTCAGATCTCGCGCCAACCATGTTGTCTCTGTTAGAGATGGACATTCCGGCCGATATGTCAGGCCAAGTGCTGTACCGCTAAGTACAGCAGATAGCAAAAATCCTCAACGCCCTGGATCTTCAGGGCGTTTTTGCATATTAAGCCGATAGAAATTACCCGCAGAATTGCAAACTTTTGACATCGCAGGCTCGCCTGATGCCTAGCTTTGGGTATACTGAGTCATCAATCTCAATCCACCAATGCCAGATCCCACTCCATGACACCAACTGCGCTGCCCGCGATTTTCCGTGACTTCCAAGCTCGCTGCTTGATCCGTCGAGCGCTCGCTTGTCTATTATTGATCGTCACACCATCTCTTACCGCCGCAACCAATCAGGAATTGTCTGGTGTCAAAAATGAAATTTCGCGCCAACAACAAGCACTCAGCCAGCAACAAAAATCACTGGATCAATTACAACAAACGTTGAAGCAGCAAGAGCTTGGCATTAACGGCATTGAACGGCAGATCAGTAAAACCAAAACCGATCTTGATAATACCAATCGCAATATTGCTCAGATCAACAGCAACATCCAAGCATTGCAAACTCAGCAACAGCAACAAGCCGAGCAACTTGAGCACCTATTGCAAACCTATTACCTCACTAAGCGATCACTCAGTAGTAGCCCGTTTTTTCATCGTAATGCGGATGAAGATCGTATCAGTCAGTACTATCAACACTTGGCAAAAAAACGCACCCAAGCCATCGCTGATCTCGAAAAAACCCAAGCCGAACTCAATGCCAGCCAGCAGCAAAGGCAACGTGATCGTGAACAAATCGAAAAATTGCTCGCGCAGCAAACCCAGCAAAGAGATCAGTTGGCCAAAACCCAAAATGAACGTAAGCAGACGGTGAAAAAAATCGAGAGCAGTATCTCTGGTGATAAGGTGTATCTGGCGGAGCTGCAGCGTAATGAAACCCGTTTAAAAGCCGAAATTGCCAAAGCCGCCAAACGTAATGCGGTGCTGATGAATGGGATCGCCAATCAGCGAGGCAAATTGCCGTGGCCAATTAAAGGCCGACCTTTGCATCATTTTGGTGAGCGACAAACCGGACAAATCGACTGGAAAGGCCTCGTGATCGAAGCAAACTATGGTCAAGAAGTCAAAGCCGTGTATCCCGGCACCATAGTGTTTGCCGAATATCTGCGTGGTTATGGTCTTGTTGTGCTGCTCGACCACGGTAAAGGTGACATGACGCTGTATGGGTTCAACCAAACTCTACTCAAAAAAGAGGGCGATAAAGTCATCGCGGGAGAAACCATTGCCCTGGCGGGTGATACCGGTGGCCAGTCTCGCGCGTCACTCTATTTTGAAATTCGCCGCAATAGCCGCGCTGAAAATCCGACTCAGTGGTTAGTGCGTTAACGCGCGTAATAGCGCGTGATCTGCCGTATAAACTCATCCAACTGTGCATGTGGCAACTGGTTAATACCGCCAGCCGATTCGCGGCCTCCCCCTGAGGCAAACTGCGCGCACAAGGCTCCCGCTCCTCGTTGATTACCCAATGGGGCTCGCAGCGATAGCGTGTAGTGCTGCTCATCGGCATCAATCACGATCAAATGTGCACGCTGCTCATCCTGATTAGCCAAATAATTGGCCAAAGTACCACCGACTCGCTGCGCTGCAGCACAATCCGGTAACACCACCACTGTTAAATTTGGACTCTGTGCATAAATCGGCTGAGCCAGCGCAAACGCCAAATCTTGCTGATAGGCGCTGCGTAATTGATAGAAAGGCGAGTTGAGATCGGCCAATACCGCCCATGGCGTCTGGTAAGAGAGCAAGGTTTGATATAGCCTATCTGGTGCAAAATGCAGCTCAGACACCCTACGTCCATAGCCATTATAGTTAATCAACGTTCCTAACTCACAGAGCGCTGCAGTTTGCTCGGTATCCAATCCCACTTGCTCGGCCAAAGCCTGCGCAACTCGGTGCAAATTATCACCAAACGCCGCGGCAATTGCCCACTCTCGAAAACGTCCCGCCAGTAGACGATCGATGATCAGCGCGGTACAAACATTGGCATCGGTATCTATATGCGCTTGCAGGGCAGAATGGGTAGGAATATCACCGGGCTGATGATGGTCGGCATAAAACACACTCGCCCCAGCTTGCAATGCACGCTGCACACCACGCTGATTTTTGGCCATGGAGAGATCCAATACCACCAGCGCATCACCTTGGGTAACATCAAGCCGATCCAGTAAAGCAATATCACGCTTCACCCCGGTCACCAATCGAGTTGATTTAGGATTGGCTAAACGCCACTGCACCAGTGACAAAATGCCATCGGCATCGCCATTAAACACATCGTAATCCATGCTCTTCGCCTCTTCGCACAATCGCTAAGACGTTAGCAAGTGAGCGGGATTTTGCCCAAGACAGATTGGTTATAACTCATGCTCAAGCATGCATGGCGCGCACGCCATCCTCGAGCCATTGCAGTTGCTCACGTCCAGCTTTCGTCGCGCAAGGCTTGACCACGGAGATCATCTGCAACATACCTTGATGGATCACCTGTTCGGTGATTTGAGTTTTGTGTGACATCGCGGCTTGATAGCTAAGCCAACTTGAGGCAATCAAATGCAAAGTACGCACTAATTTAGGCATCTCCTCTTCGCTTAATTGCAACAACTGCAAATTCACGAAATGGCGCACAATATCAATTAAATTGGTCTGTAACTGCTCTTGCACCTGAATATACTCGTCGTGCAACTTTTCATCACGCTGCAAAATTTCCGGCAAATTAGCGTAAAAAAAACGGTATTTCCACATCAAGGTAAAAATGGAATCTAAATATCGTTTCAGTAGGGCGAGGCTCTCATATTGCCCTTGGTCAGGGGTAAAACGCTCAAGTAACTCGGTGGCGTAGAGCGCAAAAATATCACGCACTATCTCCTGCTTATTACGAAAGTGGTAATACAGATTGCCAGGGCTGATCTCCATATGAGCGGCAATGTGGTTAGTGGTGATATTGCGCTCACCAAGCTGATTAAACAGCTCAAGCGCAGCATGCACGATGCGAACCTTGGTTTTGATCATCATGGGGGTCATCTATCGATTAAGATACGCCAAGTATAAAGCATACTGGCGCAAAATGAGCACAGCGCCTGCTATGCAGACGCTGTGCTGGATTATGCTTGATGATAAGGTTTGGAAAGCTCATGTACCGCTTCGACAAACACACCCGCGTTCTCAGGTGGCACATCAAGATGAATACCGTGTCCCAAATTAAACACATGTCCGGTAGCGCCATGACCGAAACCAGCCAAAATACTCGCCACTTCTTCACGAATTCGTGGTGCTGGAGCATACAAAATCGAAGGATCCATATTGCCTTGCAAAGCGACTTTATCACCCACTCGAGCTTTGGCATCGGCAATATTGATGGTCCAATCGAGACCGACCGCATCACAGCCGGTTGCCGCGATCTGCTCAAGCCACATGCCACCATTTTTGGTAAACAGGGTCACCGGCACACGTCGGCCTTCATTTTCACGGATTAAGCCATCGACAATTTTGTGCATATACTGCAAGGAGAATAGCTGGTAGTCGCGTGGGGTTAATACTCCGCCCCAAGTATCAAACACCATCACCGCTTGGGCTCCGGCTTTGATTTGTGCATTGAGATAATCAATCACGCTATCGGCCAATTTGTCTAATAACGTATGCAGCAGCGCAGGTGAGCTGTACATCATGTTTTTGATTTTAGTGAACGCTTTTGAGCTGCCGCCTTCCACCATATAAGTGGCCAAGGTCCAAGGACTGCCGGAAAAACCAATCAGTGGCACGGCACCTTGCAAATCTTTACGAATTTGGCGTACCGCATTCATCACATACTGCAATTCGCCTTCCGGATCGGGAATGCCAATTTTATCGACATCCGCTTTACAGGTGATCGGACGCTCAAACACTGGGCCTTCACCGGCGGCAAAACGCAGCCCAAGCCCCATCGCATCTGGAATGGTCAAAATATCGGAGAACAAAATCGCTGCATCAAGCGGAAAGCGGCGTAGCGGCTGTAATGTGACTTCAGAAGCCAACTCAGCATTTTTACACAGCGCCATAAAATCTCCCGCTTGAGCGCGAGTAGCACGGTATTCAGGAAGATAACGACCCGCTTGGCGCATCATCCATACAGGGGTGTAATCGACTGGCTGCTTGAGCAGCGCACGCAGATAGCGATCGTTTTTTAATTCTGTCATGCTGATTTCCACTTATTTGGCTTCTTAAGTTTGACGGCTATTCTAACACCATTTACGACAAAAGCGGTTGGCTTTGCAAGCGAGATCAAGTTATTAACGTTTAAATGGATGCTTAAATTGCGTCCAACGCGTAACAGTGTTAAAAATTTGTTCGCTAGCGAAAACTATAACCATAAACTGGGTCGACGACCCAACATCTCATAACGACATCTTACTTACCCCCTCCTTCACCGGAGGGTTTTTTTTATCCTTTTTTATCTTTTTTAATCCTTATTGGTGGCGGTTATCTCGTGACGAATATCCGCTAGCGTTTGCTCAATCAAAGCACGAGCAATGGTGCCTGATGGTGCAACCGGTGGTAGCTTATCAAGTTCAAACCAATTGGCATCACTCAATTCACTGTAGTCTGGCTTGAGTTCTCCACGGTGATAATCAGCTAAAAAAGCCATCATCATACTGGATGGAAAAGCCCACGGCTGACTGCCAAAGTAGCGAATATTGGTTACTTCAATTCCGGTTTCTTCCAAAACTTCGCGTGCTACACACTGCTCAAGGGTTTCACCGACCTCAACAAATCCTGCTATCACTGTATACATGCCATTGCGATGACGTGGATGCTGGGCCAGTAAGATCTGCTGCGATTTACGCACTGCGACAATAATGCATGGAAAAATACGAGGATAATGCAAGGTTCGGCAATCATGGCACTGCATTGCCAACTCTTGATGATTAAGATAATTTCGGCCACCACACTGTGGGCAGAAGCGTAAGGTTTGACTCATGTGACCATATTGCACCGCTTTGCTCGCCGCTAGGAATAGGGCTTGATCCACACTTAGCAATTCTCGCAGTGAACTCAGAGGATGATCTTGCTCAACATCCGCGGCGTTCAACCAATAGACTGGGGAGTTTTGGTAGTGATCAACTAAGATCGCATGGCGGGATGGCAACTGCCATTGCTGTGTAGTACCGTAAGGAATTTGCCCATCCACCAACCAAATGTCGCTGCCTGAGACAACGCACCAATAAGCGTTCTTGCCGTCACTCTTTTCCACTCTGCTTCTCCTGATTACTTGCAGTCCAATCATTTTACTGGCAATCTAAATTCTCACCACAATTTATCAACATAAGAATTATTGTCGAGCGTTGTTGTGAAGGGAGTTGAGATATCTAATTGATATTACTGGAAAATGAAAGATCGCCATTAACGATCCGATCATGAGGACACGATCATGCTAAATAAATTTAAACACGTCCAAGATCAATGGGGTGGTTCGAGCGATATCATTGATCATTGGTTGGATAACCGACAGCATGTCATCGTGGAATATTGTAAACTGGCGGCCTTACAACCTTGTTCGACCAAAACCACCATCTCAGAACTTCCCTCGCCGCAGGCACTGCTCTATTTTTGCCAAGAGTTAGTAGATTACATTTCTGAAGGCCATTTCAAAATTTACCACATGGTAATGAACCAATGGCAAGCGACGGGCTTTAAAGCCACCGACGAGATCAATCAACTGTATCGGGAAATCATTGCTACCACTGAGCCGCTGCTCAACTTTAATGATCAATACGCCACCGTAACCGAATATGATGAATTGCTCGAATTGGATCGTGATCTATCGAAAGTCGGCGAAGTGCTCGAAGTGCGCTTTTCATTAGAAGATCGTTTAATCCAGTTAATCGTAGATAGCCTCGCCCTACCACCCGGAGCGTAAACGCCCAGCAAAGATCCACATCTCCATATTAAAATAGTTCTCCAGCGTATAAAAAAAGGCACCCGAAGGTGCCTTTTTGCATGGTTTGATGACTTACTCGTCGTCAGAAGAGAAACCTGCATTGAGCAGTGCAGCGAGGTTATCTGAGGCTTGTTCAGCCGATGGACCTTGCTGTTGTTGTGCACGTTTAGCTTGACGATCTTGGTGGTAGGCAAAACCAGTACCCGCCGGGATCAGACGACCCACGATCACGTTCTCTTTCAGGCCGCGCAGATCGTCACGCTTACCAGATACCGCCGCTTCGGTTAGAACGCGAGTGGTTTCTTGGAACGATGCTGCCGAGATGAAGGATTCCGTCGCCAGAGATGCTTTGGTAATACCCAGCAGCTCACGCTCGAAACGAGCTGGCTCTTTGCCTTCTTCTTCCAGTTTACGGTTCGCGATCTTCACTTGTGAGTACTCAAGTGTCTCGCCAGGCAAGAACTCTGAGTCACCCGCGAAGGTGATCGTACACTTACGCAGCATTTGACGAACGATAGTCTCGATGTGCTTATCGTTAATCTTAACGCCTTGTAGACGGTAAACTTCCTGAACTTCGTTAGCGATGTAAGTGGTCACTGCATGGATACCACGCAGACGCAGAATGTCATGTGGCGACTCTGGGCCGTCCGCAATCACATCACCACGCTCGATACGCTCACCTTCAAACACGTTCAACTGACGATGTTTCGGGATCATATCTTCGTAAGTATCACCGCTGTCACGTGTAATGATCAGACGACGCTTGCCTTTGGTCTCTTTACCGAACGATACGGTACCTGAGTGCTCGGCCAAAATCGCAGGCTCTTTTGGCTTACGCGCTTCAAACAGATCCGCAACGCGTGGTAGACCACCGGTGATGTCTTTGTTACCGCCAGATTTCTGAGGAATACGAGCAAGAGTATCACCCACATTCACTTCAGCACCGTCGTCCAAGTTCACAATCGCTTTACCTGGCAGGAAGTATTGAGCTGGCATATCTGTACCTGGGATCAGGACATCTTTACCATTCGCATCAATCAGCTTAATCGCTGGACGCATATCTTTACCTGCGGCTGGACGCGCTGCGGCTTCAGTCACTTCACTTGAAGACAGACCGGTCAAATCGTCGGTTTGACGAGAAACGGTAACACCATCGATCATATCCACAAACTGTACGCGACCAGCCACTTCAGTGATGATTGGCATGGTGTGCGCTTCCCAGTTCGCGACGGTTTCGCCCGCGGCAACGGCATCGCTATCGGCTTTGCTCAACATTGAGCCGTATGGCAGTTTGTGTTTCTCTTTGGTACGACCAAATTCGTCAATGATGGTCAGCTCAGAAGCACGCGAGGTGATCACCAGCTTGCCATCTTTGTTGATTACGAACTTCGCGTTATGCAGTTTCACCGAACCGTTGTTCTTGGCTTGGATGCTGTTTTCTGCTGCTGCCGTTGATGCCGCACCACCGATGTGGAACGTTCGCATCGTCAGCTGTGTACCTGGTTCACCGATAGACTGTGCGGCAATAACACCAACCGCTTCACCTTGGTTAACCAAGTGACCACGTGCTAGGTCACGACCGTAACACAGTGCACAACAACCGAAGTCAGATTCACAAGTTACCACTGAACGCACTTTGATTTGGTCAACTGAGTTATCGTTGATCACCTTACACCACTTCTCATCGAGCAGCGTATTACGAGAGATCAGAACTTCCTCAGTACCTGGCTTGAGGATATCTTCCGATACCACACGACCCAGTGCCAATTCGGTCAGTGCTACTTTCACGTCACCACCTTCGATGTGTGGTGTCATCACCACGCCTTCTACAGTGCCACAATCGTGTTCAGTAACCACTACGTCTTGCGCTACGTCTACCAGACGACGAGTCAGGTAACCGGAGTTCGCTGTTTTTAGTGCCGTATCCGCCAGACCCTTACGAGCACCGTGCGTTGAGATAAAGTACTGAAGAACGTTTAGACCTTCTTTAAAGTTTGCGGTGATTGGCGTTTCGATGATCGAACCATCTGGACGCGCCATCAGACCACGCATACCCGCCAACTGACGGATCTGAGCGGCCGAACCACGAGCGCCTGAGTCAGCCATCATATAGATGCTGTTGAACGACTCTTGCTTCTCTTGTTCACCTTGACGGTTAGTCACCTGCTCAGAAGAGAGGTTTTCCATCATCGCTTTCGCTACGCGATCGTTGGTTGAAGCCCAAATATCGATCACTTTGTTGTAGCGTTCGCCAGCGGTAACCAGACCTGACTGGAACTGCTCTTGAATTTCGCGAACTTCTTCTTCCGCTTCTGCAATTTCGGTGTACTTAGCCGCTGGAACCACCATGTCGTCGATACCAACCGATACACCAGACAGTGCCGCGTAAGCGAAACCGGTGTACATGATTTGGTCCGCGAAGACTACGGTGTCTTTCAGACCCAGCTTACGGTACGCTTCATTGAGCAGGTTAGAAATTTGCTTCTTACCCAGCTTCTGGTTAACCAAGCTGTATGGCAGACCTTTCGGTACGATTTGCCACAACATGGCACGGCCTACGGTCGTGTCAATCATCTTGGTTTCTGTGGTCGAGCTACCGTTTTCATGCTTGATGGTTTCGGTAATACGCACTTTAACGCGAGCGTGTAGCTCAGCCGTTTTGGTGCGGTATGCCTTTTCAGCCTCAGCCGGGCCAGTCAGGTACATACCTTCGCCTTTCGCATTGATCTTTTCACGGGTCATGTAGTACAGACCCAGTACCACGTCTTGCGATGGTACGATGATTGGATCACCTGACGCAGGCGACAGAATGTTGTTGGTTGACATCATCAGGGTACGTGCTTCCAACTGCGCTTCTAGCGTCAGAGGAACGTGTACCGCCATTTGGTCACCATCGAAGTCCGCGTTATATGCCGCACACACCAATGGGTGCAGTTGGATCGCTTTACCTTCGATCAGAACCGGTTCAAACGCTTGGATACCCAAACGGTGCAGTGTTGGTGCACGGTTCAGTAGCACTGGGTGTTCACGGATCACTTCATCTAAGATATCCCACACCACCGCTTCTTCGCGCTCAACCATTTTCTTGGCTGCTTTGATCGTCGTCGCTAGGCCACGCGTTTCCAGCTTGCTGTAGATGAATGGTTTGAATAGCTCAAGCGCCATTTTCTTCGGCAGACCACACTGATGCAGACGCAAGTATGGACCTACGGTGATAACCGAACGACCTGAGTAGTCAACACGTTTACCCAGCAAGTTCTGACGGAAACGACCTTGCTTACCTTTGATCATGTCAGCCAGAGACTTCAGAGGACGCTTGTTTGAACCGGTGATCGCACGACCACGACGGCCGTTATCCAGCAACGCATCCACAGACTCTTGCAGCATACGTTTTTCGTTACGTACGATGATGTCAGGGGCTGCCAGCTCAAGCAGACGCTTCAAACGGTTGTTACGGTTGATCACGCGACGGTACAGATCGTTCAGATCTGACGTAGCGAAACGACCGCCATCCAGTGGCACCAGTGGACGTAGATCTGGCGGCAGCACTGGCAGCACAGTCAGGATCATCCATTCTGGTTTATTGCCAGAGGCAAGGAACGCTTCTACCAATTTCAGACGCTTAGTCAGCTTCTTACGCTTGGTTTCTGAGTTAGTGGTGTCCAGCTCTTCACGCATCTGCTCCGTTTCGGTTTGCAGATCCATCGATGCCAGCAGATCTTTGATCGCTTCCGCACCCATTTTCGCAGTGAACTCATCACCCCACTCTTCCAAGCGGTCGAGATACTCTTCTTCCGTCAGCATTTGACCACGTTCAAGGTCAGTCATGCCTGGCTCAGTCACTACGTACATTTCGAAGTACAGTACACGTTCGATGTCACGCAGAGGCATGTCCATCAGCAAACCGATACGAGATGGTAGAGACTTCAGGAACCAGATGTGTGCTACTGGAGAAGCCAGCTCGATGTGGCCCATACGGTCACGACGAACTTTAGTTTGGGTGACTTCAACGCCACATTTCTCACAGATCACACCACGGTGTTTCAGGCGCTTATATTTGCCACAAAGACATTCGTAGTCTTTTACTGGGCCAAAAATACGCGCACAGAACAGACCATCGCGCTCAGGTTTGAACGTACGATAGTTGATGGTTTCAGGTTTTTTCACTTCACCAAAAGACCATGAGCGGATCATGTCCGGTGAAGCCAGACCGATTTTGATTGCATCAAATTCTTCGGTCTTATGCTGTGCTTTTAGAAAGTTTAATAAGTCTTTCACATTCAGCTCCTGTAAGGAGTTAAAAGGGACTCGCTGCACTTAGCTGCGAGCACCTTCCTACCGAAAACCACTAGGCTTCCCCTTGCGGGGAAACCTGAGGGTTTATTATTCGTCTTCTAGCTCGATGTTGATACCTAGCGAGCGGATCTCTTTCAACAGTACGTTGAATGATTCTGGCATACCAGGTTCCATCGCGTGATTGCCATCTACGATGTTCTTATACATCTTAGTACGGCCGTTCACGTCGTCCGATTTCACGGTCAACATCTCTTGCAGAGTATACGCAGCACCGTATGCTTCGAGTGCCCACACTTCCATCTCACCGAAGCGCTGACCACCGAACTGAGCTTTACCACCCAGAGGTTGCTGAGTAACCAGACTGTAAGAGCCTGTAGAACGAGCGTGCATCTTATCGTCAACCAAGTGGTTCAGTTTGAGCATGTACATGTAACCAACGGTAACTGGACGCTCAAACGCATCACCCGTACGGCCATCAAACAGAGTCAACTGACCAGAAGCTGGCAGATCCGCCAGTTCCAACATCGCCTTGATCGACGCTTCAGGAGCACCATCGAATACTGGAGTGGCAACTGGTAGACCTGCACGCAGGTTTTGAGCCAGTGTACGCACATCTTCATCGCTCAGTGTCGCAATATCCACGCGTTGACGAGTATCGCCCAGATCATACACCTTCTGCAGGAACTCACGCAGCTTAGCCAGCTCTTGTTGTTCCTTGATCATTTGGTTGATCTTGTCACCGATACCTTTCGCCGCCAGACCTAAGTGAACTTCTAGGATCTGACCGATGTTCATCCGCGATGGTACGCCCAGTGGGTTCAGTACGATGTCAACCGGCTGACCGTTTTCATCGTATGGCATGTCTTCAACAGGGTTGATCTTCGAGATAACACCCTTGTTACCGTGACGACCCGCCATCTTATCACCCGGCTGGATGCGACGTTTCACTGCGAGGTAAACTTTAACAATCTTCAGTACGCCAGGAGCCAGATCATCACCTTGGGTGATCTTACGACGCTTAGTTTCAAACTTCTTATCGAAGTCTGCTTTCAATTCGTCGTACTGTTCTGCCAGTTGCTCTAGTTGGTTTTGCAGCTCTTCATTTTCAAGTGTCTGCTCTAACCATTTCTTACGTTCGATTGAACCCAGTTTCGCTTCGGTGTAACCACCCGCCAACAGCACTGAACGCACACGCGCCAGCAGACCACCTTCCAGAATTTGGAACTCTTCTGTCAGATCTTTCTTGGCTTCTTTCAGCTGCATCTGTTCGATTTCAAGCGCACGTTTGTCTTTTTCTACGCCATCGCGAGTAAAGACTTGTACGTCGATAACCGTACCCGCTACTGAGTTTGGTACCCGCAGAGAAGTATCTTTTACATCAGACGCTTTCTCACCGAAGATCGCACGCAGCAGTTTCTCTTCTGGAGTCAGTTGTGTTTCACCTTTTGGTGTCACTTTACCAACCAGAATATCGCCGCCTTTCACTTCAGCACCAATGTACACGATGCCTGATTCGTCGAGTTTAGACAGTGCAGCTTCACCCACATTCGGGATATCAGCCGTGATCTCTTCTGAACCGAGCTTAGTATCACGCGCCACACAAGACAGCTCTTGAATGTGGATCGTGGTAAAGCGGTCATCTTGTACTACACGCTCAGAGACTAAGATTGAGTCTTCGAAGTTGTAACCATTCCAAGGCATAAATGCGATACGCATGTTTTGGCCAAGAGCCAATTCGCCAAGGTCAGTCGAAGGACCATCTGCCAGTACATCGCCGCGCGCCACAGGTTCACCCGGCATCACGCATGGACGCTGGTTGATACAAGTGTTTTGGTTCGAACGCGTGTACTTAGTCAGATTGTAGATATCGATACCCGCTTCACCGGAGATCAACTCTTCTTCGTTCACTTTCACTACGATGCGTGAAGCGTCAACCGACTGGATAATACCGCCACGTTTGGCAACTGCGGTTACACCAGAGTCAACCGCTACGTTACGCTCAATACCGGTACCAACCAGTGGTTTCTCGGAACGCAGAGTTGGCACCGCCTGACGTTGCATGTTCGCACCCATCAAGGCACGGTTAGCATCGTCGTGTTCTAGGAACGGGATCAGCGATGCTGCGATCGATACGACTTGGTTGGTCGCAACGTCCATGTAGTCAACGTGTTCACGAGGGTGAAGACCTGACTCGCCTTTTTGACGTGCAGTAACCAGCTCATCAGCAAAACCGCCTTCTTCCGCGAGCTTAGCGTTCGCCTGAGCGATAACGAATTGACCTTCTTCAATCGCAGAAAGGTAATCCACTTCGTCAGTCACGATACCATTCACCACACGGCGGTAAGGTGTTTCTAGGAAACCATACTCATTACAACGAGCAAACGCTGACAGTGAGTTAATCAAACCGATGTTTGGACCTTCCGGAGTTTCGATAGGACACAGACGACCGTAGTGCGTTACGTGTACGTCACGAACTTCGAAGCCAGCACGCTCACGAGTCAGACCGCCAGGGCCCAAAGCAGAAATACGACGCTTGTGCGTCACTTCTGACAACGGGTTGTTCTGGTCCATAAACTGAGATAGCTGAGAAGAACCAAAGAATTCTTTTACAGCAGCAGAAATCGGTTTCGCATTGATCAGATCTTGTGGCATCACATTGTCAAGATCACCTAAGCTTAGGCGTTCTTTCACAGCGCGTTCAACACGTACCAGACCCACACGGAATTGGTTTTCTGCCATTTCGCCAACACTACGGATACGACGGTTGCCAAGGTGGTCGATATCGTCCACTTCGCCTTTACCGTTACGGATCGAGATCAGTTTCTTCATCACTTCGATGATGTCGATCTCATCCAGCGTACCTTGCTCACCGGCATCATCACGACCGATAGAGCTGTTGAACTTCATACGGCCAACAGTTGATAAATCGTAACGTTCAGCAGAGAAGAATAGACTATCAAATAGTCCTTCAGCGGCTTCTTTAGTTGGCGGCTCGCCAGGGCGCATCATGCGGTAGATTTCTACCAGAGCAGAGATGCGATCTGTGGTGCCATCAACGCGCAGGGTTTCTGACATGAACGGACCGTGGTCCAGATCATTGGTAAACAGAACCTCTAGCTTCTTGTAGCCGGCTTGAGACAGATTCGCCAATGCTTCCAGGCTGATTTCCTGGTTAGCGGCAATGATCAGTTCGCCTGTTGCTTCGTTTACGTAATCTTTCGCAGACACTTTGCCTACGATGTACTCAACCGGAACTTCAATGAAGTTCACGCCATCTTTTTCAAGTTGACGGATGTGACGTGCAGTCACACGACGGCCTTTCTCTACGTAAACTTTACCATCCGCTTCGATATCGAATGTTGCTGTTTCACCACGTAGACGCTCTGGAACCAACTCCATCATTAGAGTTTGATCTTTCACTTCGAAATTCACTTTTTCGAAGAAGATGTCCAGAATTTCAGCGCCAGTTTTACCTAGTGCACGCAAAATGATTGAAGCAGGTAGCTTACGACGACGGTCAATACGTACGTACAGGTTGTCTTTTGGATCGAACTCAAAATCAAGCCATGAACCACGGTACGGAATGATCCGTGCGTTATACAGAACTTTACCTGAAGAGTGGGTCTTACCCTTATCGCTGTCGAAGAACACGCCTGGGCTTCGGTGCAGCTGGGATACGATAACCCGCTCGGTACCATTAATTACGAAGGTACCATTATCTGTCATGAGCGGAATTTCACCCATGTAGACTTCTTGTTCTTTAATATCTTTGACAGTACCTGCTGGCGCGTCTTTATCAAAGATCACTAGGCGCAGTTTTACGCGTAGCGGTTTTGAATAAGTTACACCACGGATTTGACATTCTTTAACGTCAAAAACTGGCTCACCAAGACGGTAGCTAACGTATTGCAGCTCTGAATTGCCGTTATAGCTCTGAATTGGAAATACAGAACGGAAAGCGGCTTCAAGACCGTATTGTCCTTCAGGATCCTGTTCGATGAACTTTTCGAACGAATCGAGCTGGATCGATAGCAGGTATGGAATGTCCAACACTTGTGGACGAGTACCAAAGTCCTTACGGATGCGCTTTTTCTCGGTATAAGAGTAAACCATGGGGTTCCTCAGCTCGCTGATAAGTGACCCAAACTGTCCGCCTTTCAGGTTAAAAAGGGGTAGGACAGTGACTAATCGCTGTTTACTGTAGTGAGAGTTCAATGCATGGAATGAACTCATTTGCATGAATATGGAACGCTTAAACAGCGGGAAAATTCGCCCATACCCTACAGCGCAAAAAGGCCGGTGGTCATTAAACCACCAGCCATTAGCCTTGCGGCTAAGAAATTAAGTAGGAATTACTTAACTTCAACAGTTGCACCAGCTTCTTCAAGCTCTTTCTTCAGTGCTTCTGCTTCGTCTTTAGATACCGCTTCTTTAACAGCAGCTGGAGCGCCATCTACTAGAGCTTTAGCTTCTTTCAGACCTAGACCAGTTGCGCCACGTACTGCTTTGATAACAGCAACTTTGTTCGCGCCTGCAGCAGCCAGAATTACGTTGAATTCAGTTTGCTCTTCAACAGCAGCAGCTGCTGGACCAGATACAACTGCAGCAGCAGCAGTAACACCGAACTTCTCTTCCATAGCAGAGATCAGTTCAACAACTTGCATTACAGACATTTCTGCAATAGCGTCTAGGATTTGCTCGTTAGTAATAGACATAACAATTCTCTTTTAAGTCAACAATAAGTTTATTTAGCAACCAGTAGAAGGCAAAAGCGGTTAGGCTTATGCAGCTTCTTTTTGATCGCGGACAGCAGCGATAGTACGAACCAGCTTGCCAGCAGAAGCTTCTTTCATGCACATCATCAGGCGTGCAATTGCTTCGTCGTAAGTTGGTAGTGTCGCTAATACTTCAGGGTCAGTCAGTGCGCCTTCATATGCAGCTGCTTTGATCTCGAATGCTTTGTTCTCTTTTGCGAATTCTTTAAAAAGACGCGCTGCAGCACCTGGGTGCTCATTAGAGAAACCGATCAAAGTAGGACCTACGAATACGTCTTTTAGACATTCGTAAGCTGTGCCTTCTACTGCGCGACGTGCTAGTGTGTTACGAACAACTTTCAGGTAAACGCCCGCTTCACGAGCTTGTTTACGCAGATTAGTCATCGCAGCAACTTGAACACCACGAGAGTCAGCAACAACTGCAGAAAGTGCACCACTGGCCGCTTCGTTGACTTCAGCAACAATTGCTTTTTTGTCTTGAAGATTTAAAGCCATCTTGGATTAACTCCTGGTTGTCGTTACACCGCTCACTATTATCAGCAACAGTGAGAGTTTTTTTGGTGCAGTCCCAGAAGAAAGGTAACTTAAAAAGTAAATCTTTCTGTCAGTTCGGGCACCATCTACGTAGGTTTTATTAAGTTATCCGAAGATAACGCCTACGGTCTTGGACGGAGACTGAGTGATTACCACAAGGGTAAAGGTTCAGCCCCAACCACAAATATTAGGCGCAAAATTATACACAAATTTTGCGCCTAAGCAAATGCATTAAACTTGTGCGCTCAGAGTATTCTGATCGACAGCAACGCCAGCACCCATAGTTGTAGAGATGCTTACCTTCTTCACGAAAACGCCTTTCGCAGAAGATGGTTTTGCTTTTTTCAGAGCAACCAACAGAGCTTCTAAGTTCTCTTTCAGTTGTTCTGCTTCGAACGTTACCTTACCAATTGTAGTATGGATGATACCGTTCTTGTCGTTACGGTAACGAACCTGACCTGCTTTAGCATTCTTAACTGCTTCAGCAACGTTAGGAGTTACAGTACCAACTTTCGGGTTTGGCATCAGACCACGTGGGCCTAGGATAGTACCTAGTTGACCAACTACGCGCATTGCATCTGGAGAAGCAATAACTACGTCGAAGTTCATTTCGCCTTTTTTCACTTGGTCAGCCAGATCTTCCATACCAACCAGTTCCGCACCTGCAGCTTTAGCTGCTTCAGCGTTAGCACCTTGAGTGAATACCGCTACGCGGATGTCACGGCCAGTACCGTGTGGCAGCACAGTTGCGCCACGAACGTTTTGGTCAGATTTACGAGCGTCGATACCTAGGTTAACAGCAACGTCAACTGATTCAACGAATTTCGCTGTTGCCAGCTCTTTCAGCAGTGCAACTGCTTCGTTGATGTCGTACTCTTTAGTTACATCCACTTTTGCGCGGATAGTACGCATACGCTTAGTTAGTTTCGCCATTGTATTAACCCTCTACCACTAGGCCCATTGAACGAGCAGTTCCTGCGATAGAACGCTTCATCGCTTCGATATCAGCACCAGTCATATCAGCAGCTTTAGTTGCTGCGATTTCTTGGATTTGAGCGTCAGTGATTGTGCCCACTTTAGCAGTGTTAGGACGCGCTGAACCAGACTTGATGCCAGCCGCTTTCTTCAGAAGAACTGCTGCTGGTGGAGTCTTAGTTTCGAACGTGAAAGAACGGTCACTGTACACAGTAATAACAACTGGTGTTGGTAGACCTTTCTCCATAGATTCTGTACGTGCGTTGAACGCTTTACAGAATTCCATGATGTTAACACCGCGTTGACCTAGAGCAGGACCAACTGGTGGACTTGGGTTTGCCATGCCAGCTGCAACTTGCAGCTTCACATAAGCTTCAACTTTCTTAGCCATGATATTTCCTAGATTATGGGTGCAAACGCTAACCGATTGGTCAGCTCCCCGAGTTTCATAAAAAACCTATAAAAAGGCGCGAAATTATAGTCATAATCCACGCCTCAAACAAGTCTAAATCGATGCTTTTTTAATCAAGCTTTTCAACTTGACCAAATTCGAGTTCAACCGGTGTTGCACGACCAAAGATCGATACCGATACTTTCAAGCGGCTCTTCTCGTAATCCACTTCTTCAACGGTACCGTTGAAGTCAGCAAATGGACCATCATTAACACGTACCACTTCACCAGCTTCGAACATCGTTTTCGGACGCGGCGCTTCGCTGGCTTTTTCAAGACGGTTTAGGATCGCATCCGCTTCCTTATCGGTGATCGGTGCTGGACGATCTGATGTACCACCAATGAATCCCATAACACGAGGTACGCTACGCACCAAGTGCCAAGATTCATCATTCATGATCATCTGTACGAGCACATAACCTGGGAAGAATTTACGCTCGCTTTTGCGGCGTTGGCCTGCGCGCATTTCAACCACTTCTTCTGTTGGTACTAATACTTCACCAAACAACTCTTCCATACCGTGCATTTTGATATGTTCACGAAGTGACTGAGCAACACGTCCTTCAAATCCAGAGAAGGCTTGAACTACATACCAGCGTTTTTTCGGAGCTTCACTCATGTATTAAACCCTCTACTATACTCCGGTCACAAAGGCGACGAGACGAACCATAATGCCGTCAATACCCCAAAGTGCCAGAGCCATTACAATACTTACTGCTAAAACGATCAACGTGGTTTGCATAGTTTCTTGGCGCGTAGGCCAAACTACTTTGCGAACTTCCATGCGAGACTCGCGAGCAAACACGATCGCTTGTTTGCCTTTTGTTGTTGTCGCAGCCACACCGAGTGCAGCGGCAATCAACACAATTACACCTGCGGCACGAGCGACCACAGAAAATTCACCATACAGGTAATTACCCACAACAGCGGCAACCAGCAGAATAAAAGTGATTACCCACTTCAGACTATCTGCTGCATTTGAGCTATCAGGAGCTTCAGCGTTGTTTGCTTTCATAAACCAACCTGTCACAAATCTGACTTCTAGACGACAACAACCCCGCTGTTGCAGGGCAAATCCATTCGGTCAACGCAATGCGCTGATTCCATACTTAAGTGTGACGAAAAACGCCTCACTCCAAAACTTTGACTGCATCTGATCAAGAAATCGACACTTTATTGTGCAGCGCAGAAAAAGGGCATCAAATGATGCCCTTTTTAATAGTGCTTAGTCAAATAATTAAGCGATGATCTTCGCTACAACACCAGCACCTACTGTACGACCGCCTTCACGGATCGCAAAGCGTAGACCTTCGTCCATCGCGATTGGTGCAATCAGGTCAACTACCATTTGGATGTTGTCGCCTGGCATTACCATTTCTACGCCTTCTGGTAGCTCGATGCTGCCTGTTACGTCAGTTGTACGGAAGTAGAACTGTGGACGGTAACCTTTGAAGAATGGAGTATGACGACCACCTTCATCTTTTGACAGTACGTATACTTCTGACTCGAACTTAGTGTGTGGAGTGATTGAACCTGGTTTCGCCAGTACTTGTCCACGCTCTACGTCATCACGCTTAGTACCACGTAGCAGGGCACCAACGTTCTCACCTGCACGACCTTCGTCAAGCAGCTTACGGAACATTTCTACACCAGTACAGGTAGTCGTTACTGTGTCTTTGATACCTACGATCGCAACTTCGTCACCCAC
>NZ_JARBFT010000019.1:0-19993 GCF_028863985.1 Vibrio chanodichtyis
CACCTGGGTGGCCAGAATTAGCTTTTTGAACGCCATCCATGCTCAGGGCGCGGATAGCATTGGCAAGTTGTTTGCGAGAAGACATGTCAACTCCTAAAGGGAAGTAAGCGAAATGGAAAAATGCGGAAACTGAATGGCGGCTATTGTCGCAAAGCCCCCCTGCTGCTGCAAACGATTTACTGGTGGTTTACTCCGATTTTGTCACAGTTTTTAGCACATTGTTGGTTTGTAGTGGCAAAGCGAACTTTTTTGAGCAAACGTTTGGCTAGCGGCGAAACAGAAAAAGAGCTTGTAATTTGAGCGCTCGCCACTAGAATAGCCGTCTAGATGTAGAAACGCCTACAAAATGTACGAAATTGGTCGCTAGCGACCGTTGATACTCAAGCGACTTGCAACCGCAAGTAGCCAAGAGATACGTCGTTACCGAATAACCACAAATATTGGAGCTATCATGGCGATTAAGCACCTGTTTACTTCAGAATCAGTATCAGAAGGCCATCCAGATAAAATTGCAGACCAGATCTCTGATGCGGTTTTAGACGCAATTCTTGAGCAAGACCCGAAAGCTCGTGTTGCTTGCGAAACTTACGTCAAAACCGGCATGGTCATGGTCGGTGGTGAAATCACCACTTCAGCTTGGGTAGACATTGAAGAGTTAACCCGTCAAACCGTTAGCGAGATTGGCTACGTACACTCAGACATGGGCTTTGATGCCAACTCTTGTGCCGTACTGAATACCATCGGTAAACAATCGCCAGATATCAACCAAGGGGTTGATAAATCTGATCCTAAAGAGCAAGGTGCAGGCGACCAAGGCATCATGTTTGGTTATGCCACCAACGAAACTGAAGTGCTGATGCCAGCACCGATCACCTATGCTCACCGTCTGATGCAACGTCAAGCTGAAGTGCGTAAAAATGGCACTCTGCCATGGCTGCGTCCAGATGCAAAATCTCAGGTCACTTTCCAGTATGACCAAGGCAAGATCGTCGGTATCGATGCTGTGGTTCTGTCGACTCAACACTGTGACTCCATCTCGACCACAGATCTGCGTGAAGCAGTCATGGAAGAGATCATCAAGCCAGTTTTGCCAGCAGAATGGCTGAGCCAAGAGACCAAATACTTCATCAACCCAACCGGTCGCTTCGTGATCGGTGGCCCGATGGGTGACTGTGGTCTGACTGGACGTAAAATCATCGTTGATACCTACGGCGGCGCAGCACGTCACGGTGGTGGTGCTTTCTCTGGTAAGGATCCTTCGAAAGTTGACCGTTCAGCAGCTTATGCAGCTCGTTATGTTGCGAAAAACATCGTGGCGGCGGGGATGGCTGATCGCTGTGAGATCCAACTTTCTTATGCCATCGGTGTAGCGGATCCGACTTCAATCATGGTAGAAACCTTCGGTACTGAAAAAGTATCGCAAGAAATCATCATCGAAGCGGTGCGTCAATTCTTCGATCTGCGTCCATATGGTCTGCAAGAGATGCTGAATCTGCTGCAACCTATCTACAAGAAAACAGCCGCTTACGGCCACTTTGGTCGTGAAGAGTTTCCTTGGGAAGCGACGGACAAAGCTGCGCTACTGCGTGACTTCGCCGGTCTGAAGTAAAGATTGATCACTCAGGATTGATCGCTGATCTACCGCGATAATCGCAATATCGTTGGAGGCTCTTTCTCAGGAAAGGGCCTTTTTTATGCAATGCGAATCAGCAAGTGAGTCATAGTGAATGGAACATAGTCGCGAATGGTAAGTTTTGAGCTGCACGCTCAAGCTGAGCAGAAAATCCAACAATGTATCGCCACCGCCAGCGAAGCTTTGCAACACCCATTTAAAATCCCACAGCTCAATTACCGTTTGCGTGGCCGCGCCGCTGGTAAAGCCTACTTACAGCGCTGGGAAATCCGCCTCAATCCGGTATTGTTCGCTGAAAATGTCACCGACTTTCTTGGACAAGTGATCCCACACGAAATCGCCCACCTGATCACTTATCAACTATATGGCCGAGTACGCCCGCATGGCACTCAGTGGCAACAAATCATGCGGCAAGTTTTTAAACTTGAACCGAGCACTACCCACACCTTTTCGGTAGCTTCCGTGCAAGGTAATATGTTCAATTACCGCTGCGCCTGCCGCGAATACCCACTGACCATTCGCCGCCACAATAAAGTGCTGCGCGGTGAAGCCACATATCGCTGCCAAAGCTGCCAACACACGCTGATTTATCAACCAAGCTAACATAGCGGCATCCCTTCCCAACCAATCAGCACAGGCTAACTCAGCATATTGCCAGTCAATCGCGCTATTGGCGCCAACAACTAATAAAAGTATCAGCGACAGAGTCAATTTATGAGTGATAAACTGGTAGTAAACCTACTTTTCTAAGTCTTTTATGCTGATTGCTCGTTTGTTGACGGCGTTGATTGCCAGCTTACCGCTGCTCACGCTAGCCGCCCCCAATTCCTTTAGTGGCGCAAAAATTGAAGCGCTGAAAATTTATCGCGATCATCCGATTTCATTTTACTGTGGTTGTGAGATCCGCTGGCAGGGCAAACAAGGCATCCCAGATTTAGACGGCTGCGGCTATCAAGTGCGTAAACAAGCCAATCGTGCCGCACGTATTGAGTGGGAACATGTGGTACCCGCTTGGCAATTTGGCCATCAACTGCAATGCTGGCAGCAAGGTGGGCGCAAAAACTGCGCGCGCACCAGTCCTGAGTTCAATCAAATGGAAGCAGATCTGCACAATCTGACTCCGGCGATTGGTGAAATCAATGGCGATCGTTCCAACTTTAATTTCAGTCAATGGTATGGGGTGGACGGTGCAACTTACGGCCAGTGTGAAATGCAAATTAACTTTAAAGCGCGCAAAGCGATGCCTCCCGAGCGCGCCCGCGGAGCGATTGCACGCACTTACTTGTACATGAGCGAGCGGTATGCATTTACGCTCTCCAAAGCACAAAGTCAGTTGATGCAGGCATGGAACAACCAATATCCAGTTAGTGAGTGGGAGTGTGAGCGCGATCGACGCATAGCCAAAGTGCAAGGCAACGCCAACCGTTTTGTCCGTGAGCAGTGCCCAAACTGATCGGTACAATCTCGCCTTCCCCCTTGTATTTTGCCTAGCAAGCATCCATGTTAAAAGCCAGATGAGCTTGCTTAATGATTAGGAAATATCCGTATGCGCACCCCTCGAATTTATCATCCACAACCGATCCACCAGCTTGGCATCCTTGCTCTGAGTGAAGATGCAGCCGGACACATCGGTCGAGTGTTGCGAATGCAAGCTGGACAAGAAGTACTGCTATTCGATGGCTATGGCGCTGAATTTCCAGCCGTGATCAGTGAAGTCAGCAAAAAACAGGTGCTAGTGAATATCACTGAGCGGGTCGAGAACAGCATAGAATCGCCGCTCGATTTACATCTTGGCCAAGTGATGTCACGCGGCGATAAGATGGAGTTCACCATCCAAAAATCGGTGGAATTGGGCGTCACCACGATCACGCCGCTATTATCCGAACGTTGCGGCGTGAAACTGGATGAAAAACGTTTTGAGAAAAAACTCCAGCAGTGGCAGAAAATCGCCATCAGCGCCTGTGAGCAGTGTGGTCGTAACACGGTGCCAGAAATCCGCCCGATCATGGATCTTGAGGCATGGTGCGCCGAGCCAACCACAGCGCTGAAACTCAACTTACATCCGCGCGCTAAATACTCGATCAACACCTTACCGACCCCTGTCCAGCAAGTGCGTTTGTTGATCGGTCCTGAAGGCGGCTTATCGAGCGAAGAAATCGAGATGACTCGCCGCTACCAATTTGAAGAAACCTTGTTAGGGCCACGCGTGCTACGTACTGAAACCGCAGCCCTAACCGCGATTACCGCATTACAAGTTCGTTTCGGCGATCTTGGCTAACTGGAGATAAACCATGATTAAACTCGGCATTGTGATGGACCCGATTGCGTCCATTAACATCAAAAAAGATTCCAGCTTTGCCATGATGCTAGAGGCTCAGCGGCGCGGTTATGAAATCCATTATATGGAAATGAATGATCTCCACTTAGAGCAAGGGGTAGCATTGGCCGATACCAAGGTCGTCGAGCTAAAAGAAGATCCGAGCGGCTGGTATCAGATCAAATCCGAGCAAACCATCGCCTTATCGGAGTTGGATGCGATCTTAATGCGTAAAGATCCCCCATTTGATACCGAATACATCTACGCGACTTACATTTTGGAGCGGGCCGAAGACGATGGTGTGCTCGTGGTCAATAAGCCACAAAGTCTGCGCGATTGTAATGAAAAACTGTTTACCGCTTGGTTCCCAGAACTGACGCCGACAACGTTAGTCACCCGAAAGGCTGAAAAAATTAAAGCCTTTTATCAGCAACATGGCGATGTGATCCTCAAACCGCTCGACGGTATGGGTGGCAGCTCGATTTTCCGCGTTAAGCAGGGCGATCCTAACCTTTCGGTGATCATTGAAACCTTAACCAACCTCGGTCAAAACTACTGCATGGCGCAAACCTTTGTGCCAGACATCAGCAATGGAGATAAACGCATTTTGGTGGTCGATGGTGAGCCAATGCCATACTGCTTAGCCCGCATTCCAGCACAAGGCGAAACGCGTGGCAACTTAGCGGCAGGTGGGCGTGGAGAACCGCGCCCGCTGAGTGAAACCGATAAAAAAATTGCCCTGGCGGTTGCGCCAACCCTCAAAGAGAAAGGGTTACTGTTTGTCGGTCTCGATGTGATTGGCGATAAACTGACCGAGATTAATGTCACTAGTCCAACTTGTATTCGTGAAATTGAAGCGGCATACGACATTTCCATCACCGGAAAACTGATGGATGCGATTGAGCGTCGCCTAAAAGCGAGCGCGATGTGACCCAGCCGTGCAATCAGAGAGAGGTGCAACCAGAATGAATCTTAGCAATCATTTTCTGATCGCAATGCCGAGCATGAAGGATCCTTACTTCAAGCGCAGTGTGATTTATCTGTGTGAACACAATGAAGAGGGTGCGATGGGGCTGATGATCAACGCGCCGCTCGATGTGACGGTCGGTGGCATGCTCAAGCAGGTTGAGATTGAACCGGCTTATCCGCTCTCTCAGCAAGCCAGCCTCAATCAGCCAGTGTTCAATGGTGGTCCGGTCGCTGAAGATCGTGGGTTTATTCTGCATCGACCACGCGATCATTACGAAGCGAGCCTTAACATGACCGATCAGATCGTAGTCACCACCTCGAAAGATATTCTCACTGTGCTGGGGACTGATGCGGAACCTGAAAACTACATCGTGGCGCTCGGTTATTCCGGTTGGACAACCGGTCAATTAGAAATGGAGTTGAAAGAGAACGCTTGGCTGACCATCGAAGCGGATCCTGAACTGATTTTTAACACGCCTATCCATCAAAAATGGCAAAAAGCGATCCAAAAACTCGGCATTTCGCCAGCGCAATTATCTAGCGATGCAGGCCACGCCTAACTGAGACAATGGCCACCAAGGGTGGCCTTCTATTTACAGCAAGCAAGATTGACGGCAAGAGAAATTCCCATGTCACGTACTATTATGGCGTTTGATTACGGCACCAAAAGTATTGGCAGTGCGATAGGCCAAGAAATTACTGGCACCGCATCGCCCTTAAAAGCCTTTAAGGCTAATGACGGCATTCCCAATTGGGATGACATTGCCAAGCAAATCAAAGAGTGGCAACCCAATTTACTGATTGTTGGCCTACCCACCGATCTGCATGGCAACGATCTGCAAACCATCACCCCGCGCGCCAAAAAATTTGCCCAGCGTTTGCATGGGCGCTTTGGTTTACCGGTTGAGCTGCATGATGAGCGCCTTTCCACCACCGAAGCGCGCGCCGAGCTGTTTGCGATGGGCGGCTACAAAGCGCTGAGCAAAGGCAATGTCGATTGCCAATCCGCGGTGATCATTTTAGAAAGTTGGTTTGAACAACAGTGGGGCTAATGCCCCACTCTATACCCAAACAACTTGAAGTAGGATGGGTATAGCCGCTGATGAATATTACTCGGCTAAGCCTGCCAATTTGATCAAGACAAACTGCTTTTTACCCCGTTGCAACACATAATATTGATCAAACAGCGCAAAGCCGGATAACACGCCCTCTTGCGCTACTCGCTCACCATTAACCCGAATCGCACCTTGCGCTAACCACTCGCGCGCTTGACGCTTAGAGCTGGCTAAGCCTGAGCTGAGCAACAAATCGAGTAACGTATCGGTACGCGATGCAGCCACACAAGGTAGACCATCTTGCTCTAACTGACGCAGCTCACTTAAACTGAGAGTGCTTAAATCACCACTAAATAGCGCTTGAGTGATGCGCTGCGCTGCAGCTAAACCTTGTTCACCATGCACTAAACGCGTCACCTGCTCAGCCAAAATCTGCTGCGCCTGCGGTTTACCAGCACACTGCGTATCGGCTTGGCGAATGTCCTCAATCTGCACCATGCTCAAAAAAGTGTAATAGCCCAAGAAGCGGTACACATCGGCATCATCACTGTTGAGCCAAAACTGGTAAAAACGGTACGGAGAGGTTTTACTGCTCTCTAACCACACGGCGCCCGTTTCGGTTTTACCAAATTTAGTCCCATCAGATTTGGTGATCAGCGGCAGAGTTAAACCATACACTTCCGTCCCATTGAGGCGACGGGTTAAATCAATCCCACTGACAATGTTCCCCCATTGATCATTGCCACCGATTTGCAACACACAAGCAAACTCACGATTAAGATGGGCAAAGTCATAGGACTGTAGCAAAGAATAACTGAACTCGGTAAACGAGATACCTTGATCGGGGCGGGCTAAACGCTGTTTCACCGACTCACGGTTGATCATGCTATTGACCGAAAAATGCTTACCCACATCGCGGAAAAAATCGATCAGATTGATCTGGCTGATCCAGTCCGCATTGTTGACCGTGATCAGTGGCATGCGGTTCTGATCTGAGCGCTGACCACTCATGATCTGGCTGATTTGCTGACTTAAATCGCCCACCCACTGCTCAACCGTTGCCGCACTATTCAGTACCCGCTCATTGGCTTTAAAGCTCGGATCGCCAATCATGCCGGTTGCCCCACCGATCAAAGCCAGTGTTTGGTGTCCTGCCTGTTGAAAGCGTTTAAGCATCAGCAACGGCACTAAATGACCAATATGCAAACTGCCCGCCGTTGGATCAAAGCCACAGTACAAGACTTGCGGTGTGGCAAAGCGCTCAATCAGCGCCTCAAGCGGGGTACTTTGCGCGATCAAACCGCGCTGTTGTAAATCATCAAACAGTTGTGCTGAATTCATTTGGCCTCCGAAAGTGTTCATCCACAGAGTAACCAACTTTAAACGCCGAACGCGATGTCCCTAAAGGGACAATCTGAGTGATTAAGCGTTGCCAGCAACAAACCATGATAATCCGCTCGCCTTACTGCGAGGTGCTACCAATCAGATGATTGAGAAACAGTTGAAACAGCTCACTTAACGAGCTGACATGCAATTGAGCATAAATCCGTTTGCGATGATTTTTGACCGTGCCGTGGCTAATCGCGAGTTGATCGGCAATCTCTTGTGAATCGAAACCTTGGATCAACAGTGTGGTAATTTGTTGCTCACGCCGACTTAAACGCTGCGCACCGAAGCTGTGGATCGCCTGCTCAACCCAAGCACGTAACTCTTGGCTGGGCTGACCGCTTTCCGCTAACCACAGTGGCTGTTGCTGCCAGTGCTGCTGACATAAGGCTTCCAATACAGTAAACCGCTGTTGCAATCCGGCAATCTGTTGGCGTGGAAAAGAGCACGCAATGAAGCAGCCGAGATACACCACAATCGAACGATCGCCATCCAGCTTGACCAGTAAACTCACTTCATCTTGCCAGCCGGTTTGCGCATAAAACTGATGTTGATAGGCTTGTTGCTGCGCATTAAGAGGTTGCAGATCGGCAAGATGAAACACGCCTGAACGTGACTCTTGTTCAAGTGCCACATAGAAAGGATCATCGAGATAAGCGTGGGTCAAATAGCGTTGAAACAGCAACTCACGTTGGCTAGACAGGGAATCATACAGATAGATCGGGTGTTTGTTGCGGCGATAACCCAAGATCACCGCACAATCAAAATCGGCGATTTCCGCCAACCATGCGACCAAACGTGAGGTAAATTGCGCCGTTTTCAGCGCGGCAATCGCTTCACCTAAGGCTAGATATTCTTGAGTGGTCACCTGCACGGTACATTCACCTTGATTGACAATAATCCAAGCGCAGTATGCTCAATCACACTCGAATCGACTACCCCAATGATCATGTTATTCCATATCAATTTGCACATTGTGCAGAGCACCACTTGAGTAGTGAGTGCCACGCTTGGTTTTGAGCATCAAACGCAGATCGTTGGCCGAATCAGCGCTGTGTAGCGCATCTTGCTCATTGATTTTGTCATCCACCACCAATTGATACAGCGCTTGATCAAAGGTCTGCATACCAATTTCTTGCGAGCGCGCCATGGTGGTTTTCAGCTCATGCAGCTCACCACGCCGAATTAAATCAGCAATGCGCGGACTATTGAGCAAAATTTCAAACACCCCATGCCGGCCTTGGCCGTGCTTATCACGCAGCAACTGTTGACCAATCACCCCTTTGAGATTGAGCGATAAGTCGAGTAAAAATTGCTCGCGCTGCTCTTTAGGCACCAAATGCAAAATGCGCTCTAAGGCTTGGTTGGCATTGTTGGCGTGCAAAGTGGCCATACACAAATGACCCGTTTCGGCAAAAGTCATCGCGTATTCCATCGTCTCTCGGCTACGGATCTCACCAATCAAGATCATATCTGGCGCTTGGCGTAGCGAGTTTTTCAGCGCCACTTCATAACTTTCGGTATCCAGCCCCACTTCACGTTGAGTGACGATGCAGCGCTGATGCTCATGCACAAACTCAATCGGATCTTCCACGGTTAAAATGTGCCCAGTACGATGCTGATTCCGATAACCGGTCATCGCCGCCATAGTGGTCGATTTACCTGAGCCCGTGGCCCCAACCACCAGCACTAAACCGCGTTTGGCAATCGCCAAATTTTGTAGCACGGCCGGCAAGTTAAGCTCTTCAAAAGTCGGGATCTGAGTTTCAATACGGCGGATCACCGCCCCCGGAAGCTCACGCTGAAAAAAAGCACTGACCCGAAATCGACCACTGTCGCGTACCACGGCAAAGTTCGCTTCACGAGTCTGCTTAAATTCGGCTTGCCGCGCGTCATCCATCATCGCATTCAGCAACGTGGTCACCTGTGCCATATTGAGCACTTCACCTTGTGCGCGCAGTTCGCCATCAACCCGATATAACATCGGTGCGCCCACGGTAATGTACAGATCCGATGCTTTATGCGTCAGCATACCATCCAGATATTGATTTAAATCCATCGTGTTTCCCTGCTTAAAATCCTTTTAAATCCATTTCGATTTTGTGCTGTGCTTGCTCAGCATCGACCACACCACGGGCGATCAGTTGTCTGGCATTTTGCTCCATGGTTTGCATACCATGTGCCGCGCCAGTTTGAATAATCGAATACATCTGCGCCACTTTATCTTCGCGGATCAAATTGCGGATCGCAGGGGTGGCCAGCATGATCTCATGACAAGCGATCCGCCCACCGCCGACCCGCTTGAGCAGATTCTGTGCAATGACCGCACGCAGCGATTCCGAGAGCATGGAGCGCACCATATCTTTATCACTGCCAGGGAAAACATCGATGATCCGGTCAATGGTTTTGGCCGCCGAGCTGGTGTGCAAAGTACCAAATACCAAGTGCCCAGTTTCTGCTGCGGTGAGCGCCAAACTGATGGTTTCTTGATCGCGCAGCTCTCCGACTAAAATCACATCCGGATCTTCACGCAGCGCCGAGCGCAGCGCATTTTTAAAACTGTGGGTATCACGATGAACTTCACGCTGATTAATCAAACATTTGTTGTTGCTGTGCACAAACTCAATCGGATCTTCAATGGTTAAAATATGCTTGTTATGGTGAGCATTGACATAATCGACCATTGCCGCCAACGTGGTCGATTTGCCCGATCCGGTTGGCCCAGTCACCAAGACTAAACCTTTTTCATAATTGGCGATTTTGCTGAAAATTTCTGGAGCCTCAAGCTGCGCTAAGCTGGGGATCACGCTTGGAATGGTACGAAATACCGCCGAAGCGCCACGCGCTTGATGGAATGCGTTGACCCGAAAGCGCCCCACATTCGGCAGCTCAAAGGAGAAATCGACTTCCAGTTTCTCTTCATACTCACTGCGCTGAGCATCATTCATGATTTCAAACACCAAGCGATGCACCTCAGAATGACTAAAAGCCGGCACGCCAAGCTTCCTAACTTCGCCATCAATCCGTACCATAGGTGGAACACCTGCGGAAAGGTGTAGATCGGATGCGTTATGCTTTACACTGAACTCCAGTAACTCGGCGATATCCATTTAAATTCCTTAATAAAGTCTGGCTATGCGTAGTATTCAACAAAACATTGAACATATCACGGCACAGATCGCAAGCGCGCAACAAAAATGTGGCCGCGCTCGAAGCTCTGTGCAACTTCTCGCGGTAAGTAAAACCAAACCTGTCGCGGCGATTGTGGCCGCCACCGAAGCCGGTCAACGCTGCTTTGGTGAAAACTATGTACAGGAAGGGGTGGATAAAATCCGCTATTTTGCCGAACATCATCCACAGTTGGCACTAGAATGGCACTTTATTGGTCCACTCCAGTCCAATAAAACCCGCTTAGTGGCTGAGCATTTTGACTGGGTACAGAGCATTGAGCGCGACAAAATTGCCCTGCGCCTCAATCAACAGCGCCCTGCGCATCTGCCGCCACTGCAAGTGCTGATCCAGGTCAATACCAGCGGTGAAGCCTCAAAATCGGGTATCGAACCGCAGCAATTATTTACACTCGCTGAATTGATTTCTGGTCTGCCAAACCTCACTTTAAGAGGATTGATGTCGATTCCGGAAAACGTGACCGATTACCCAGCTCAATTGGCGGCATTCACCCAATTGGCACAGTTACAGCAGCAACTGGCGCAAAAATATCCGCACATTGATACCTTATCGATGGGAATGAGTGGCGATATGCCTGCCGCAATTGCCGCAGGTAGCACTATGGTACGGATTGGCACCGCCATTTTTGGCGAGCGAGATTACCCGCGCGCTTAAGCGATCATCCGCCCGGCGATGATACTGGGTGAGCAGTTAAACATTGAGAGCATCGAATGGAACACAGAAGTATTGCCTTTATTGGTGCCGGTAACATGGCACACGCCATTATTGCTGGCTTAATTGCGAGCGGCTACCCCGCAACTCAAATTATGGCTAGCGCGCCATCATTAACTCGCCGTCAGCCTTTAGAAACGCAATACGGCATTCGCACCACCAGCGATAACCTAGCCGCAGCGCAACACACGGATGTAGTGGTATTAGCGGTGAAACCGCAGCTAATGGCCGAGGTGTGTAAACCGCTACAAGGCGTCGATTTCTCAGGCAAATTGGTGATTTCGATTGCCGCAGGCATTAGCGTGCAGCGCCTTAATCAAATGCTCGCCACTGAGCTTAATGTCGTGCGCGTGATGCCCAATACCCCATCTTTGGTAAACCTTGGCATGAGCGGCTTATACGCGCCGGATTCGGTGAGCCAAGCCGATAAAACCTTTACCACGCAACTGATGCAAAGCGTCGGTGAAGTATGCTGGGTAGAAAAAGAATCCGCCATCAACAGCGTGATTGCCGCGGCGGGCAGTGCTCCGGCTTATTTCTTCTTATTTATGCAAGCCATGCAACAAGAAGCGATGGCGCAAGGCTTTGATCAAGCGACAGCCCGCCTATTAGTGCAACAATCGGCACTCGGCGCAGCAGCAATGGTCAAAGCCAATCCAGATCTCTCACTGGCCACCTTGCGTGAACAAGTCACCTCAAAAGGTGGTACGACAGCACAAGCGATCCAGACTTTTAACGATCACCAACTGAGCGAGATTGTTGCCAAAGCGATGCAAGCGGCCGTCGCACGTGCACAAGAAATGGAACAACTGTTTTAATATTCCAACGGTTTCGCCTCTTCAATGAGCGACCGCCAAATCACTAAGGGCAATTTATGAATTCAATGAGCTTTCTTATCAATACGCTGTTTGATCTCTATATTATGGTGGTCATTTTGCGCATTTGGCTGCAAGCCGCACGCGCGGATTTCTACAATCCGTTTTCACAATTTATCGTCAAGGTGACTCAGCCAGTGGTTGGCCCCTTGCGCCGCATGATCCCATCGCTCGGCAGTATTGATTTGGCTACCGTACTGTTTGCCTATCTGCTGTGCGTGCTGAAATACGTCGCCTTGGTGCTGATTGCCTCTAGCGGTGCAGTCTCTTTCAGTGCCGACTTCCTCTACCTAGGTTTGCTCTCTTTGATTAAAGCGGCCGGCGGCTTACTGTTCTGGGTCTTGTTGATCCGCGCGATCCTCAGTTGGGTCAGCCAAGGCCGTAGCCCGATTGAATACGTGTTCCACCAATTGACGGAACCGATGCTCGCACCGATCCGTCGCATTCTACCCGCGATGGGCGGTTTTGATTTCAGCGTACTGGTGTTGTTTATCGCGCTGCAATTTGCCAACTTCTTAATCGGCGATCTGATTGGCCCGATTTGGTATCAGCTATAATGGTTGCGGTGTGGCGAGAAGGGCAAGATTTACTGCTGCGGCTCTATATTCAACCCAAAGCTAGCCGCGACACGATTGTTGGCGTGCATGGTGATGAGCTAAAAATCGCCATCACCGCTCCGCCCGTTGATGGTAAAGCCAATGCCCACTTGAGCAAGTTTCTCGCCAAGCAGTGCAAAGTAGCAAAAGGCTCGGTGCTGATTGAAAAAGGCGAACAGGGGCGACATAAGCAAGTGCGCATCCTGCAGCCCAGTCAAATCCCGAGCGAAATTGCCAGCTTAATCGCCTAATCCGACTCCCTCCTTGAGGGAGTTTTTATCGAATACGCCACGCCGACGCGCTCGGCCAAGCAAACATTGAATACAGAGAACAACATGAAAAAGATCGTTTTAGCTACCGGCAATCAAGGTAAAGTGCGTGAAATGGCCGATTTATTGGCCGACTTTGGCTTTGATGTGATCGCACAAAGCGAATTTAACCTGACCGAAGCGGCCGAAACCGGTACGACCTTTATCGAAAATGCGATCATCAAAGCGCGCCACGCCGCGAAAATGACCGGTTTGCCAGCGATTGCGGATGATTCCGGTTTGGAAGTGGATTATCTGCACGGCGCGCCCGGCATTTATTCCGCACGCTATGCCGGTGAAAATGCCAGTGATAGCGACAATCTCAACAAACTGTTAGCCGCGATGCAAGGTGTGCCAGAGTCAGAGCGCAGTGCGCGTTTTCACTGCGTGTTGGTGTTGATGCGCCACGCCGATGATCCAACGCCTATCGTTTGTCACGGTAAATGGGAAGGCAAAATTCTCACCGCGCCACACGGCAGCAATGGCTTTGGTTACGATCCGATCTTCTGGGTGGCTGAGCACAACTGCGCATCTGCCGAGCTAGAGCCAGCGCGTAAAAAGCAGTTGTCACACCGAGCGCAGGCGCTGCAAAAATTGTTCGCCGCATTGCAAGAGCAGCACACATGCTAACGCCTCCGCCGCTAAGCTTATACATCCATATTCCGTGGTGTGTGCAAAAATGCCCATACTGCGATTTCAACTCGCACGCACAAAAAGGCGAGATCCCTGAGCAAGACTATTTGGCGGCGCTGCTTGACGATCTGGATCGTGATATTGAACGCTACCAGCTCAAAACCGATGATCGCTTACTGCACTCAATCTTTATTGGCGGTGGAACACCGAGTCTGATCTCTGCCGAGGGGATCGCCGATTTACTGCAACAGGTCGCCAAACGGATTGCCTTTGATCCGGCCATCGAAATAACCATGGAAGCCAACCCAGGCACCATAGAAGCGCAGCGCTTTGCCGCTTATCGCCGCGCAGGCGTTACACGGATTTCGATTGGGGTACAAAGCTTTGCTCCAGAAAAATTAGCACGTTTAGGGCGTATTCACGGTCAGCAAGAGGCGGTTCGCGCCGCACAATTGGCTCACCAAATTGGCTTAAATAGCTTTAATTTAGATCTTATGCATGGCCTACCGGATCAAACCACTGAGCAGGCACTTGCCGATCTGGATCAAGCGATTGCGCTCAATCCACCTCACCTATCTTGGTATCAATTGACGATTGAACCCAACACCCTGTTTTACTCCAAGCCGCCACAGCTACCGGATGAAGATGCACTGTGGGATATTTTCGAGCTTGGCCATCAAAAACTGAGTGATGCCGGTTATGTGCAGTATGAGATTTCGGGTTACAGCAAACCGGGCTATCAGTGTCAGCATAATCTCAATTATTGGCGTTTTGGCGACTATCTCGGGATTGGCTGTGGTGCGCATGGCAAATTAAGTTTTGCGGATGGGCGTATTCTCCGCACCAGCAAAACTAAGCATCCACGCGGTTATTTGGCCGCGCTCAATAATTTGACCAAAGCGTATTTGGATAGTGAGCAGTGGGTGGCCGATCAAGACAAGCCGTTTGAGTTCTTTATGAACCGTTTTCGCTTAATTGAAGCGTGTCCCAAAGCCGATTTTACGGCCCGAACCGGACTCACGCTTGAAGTGATCCGCCCCACCATCGAGTGGGCGCTCAGTGAAGGTTATCTCAGTGAAGATGAACTGCACTGGCAAATCACCCAAAAGGGTAAACTGTTTCTCAATGATCTGCTTGCCGCCTTTATGGCCGATGACGAAGAATAAGAAAGAGGCGCGTACGCCTCTTGGTTTTTATCTTTAATCCCCATAAGCATAGATACACTATGTGATTGGGGTGAGCGAATGCTGCCAACACCGCTGCGGCTTCAAGTAGCAAGGGGATAGCTTAAAAAATTGAACGACCAATCCGCTGCGCGAGTAACTCTAACGCGCGAGTGCCCGCAAGCGAGTTACCCGATGGATCCAAGGCAGGAGACCATACTGCGATGGTCATCTCACCGGGTACCACCGCGACAATGCCACCGCCAACCCCAGATTTGCCGGGCATGCCAACTCGATAAGCAAACTCACCAGCACCATCGTACAACCCACAGGTCGCGAGTAGGGCATTCATTTGTTTACTTTGCGTCGCAGTGATCACGCTCTGCCCTGTCACTACCGAAACCCCTTTATTAGCCAGATAGCTGAAGGTTTGCGCCAATTCAACACAGCTCATTTTCAAAGCGCAGGCATGAAAATAGTTGTGCAGCACGGGGATCACTTCATTGTCAAAGTTACCAAATGAACGCATCAAATAGGCAATCGCCGCATTACGATCGCTATGCATCATCTCCGAAGCCGCCACTACTTTGTCATACGCAATTTGCGGCTCGCCACTCAGTTGCCGAACAAACTCCAACAAACGCTGACGCGGAGCCGACAAACGACTGTGTAGCATATCGCTGACCACAATCGCCCCTGCGTTAATAAATGGATTACGCGGAATGCCTTGCTCCATTTCGAGCTGAATTAAAGAGTTAAACGCCTGACCCGATGGCTCCTTACCGACACGGCGCCACAACTCACCGGGCTGATACAAGCCCATCGCCAAAGTGAGACTCAGTACTTTGGAAATCGACTGAATCGAAAACCTTTCTTGCGCATCGCCCGCGCTGATCACTTCACCTTGATTGGTGAATACCGCAATGGCTAATTTATCGCGCGATACTTTACCGAGCGCGGGAATGTAATCGGCCACTTTGCCTTGGCGAGTGAGGGGGCGAACCTCTTCAACAATGCTGGCTAAAATCTCTGCGCTTGGCTTCATGATTGGCTCTTTAAGATGGGTTTAGCTCTCACTACCTTAGCAGATAGTAGCCGGAGGATAAGGGTCAAAAAAGCCAACATCAGATGTTGGCTTAAGCAAAATTTCCATACCTAAACGACTTGAAGTTGCAGGTAGGTGGCAAGGATATTTAAGCGGTGCGTTGGTACTTGATATCCCACACCCCATGGCCGAGGCGATGGCCGCGCTGCTCAAATTTGGTCAGCGGACGCTCATCAGGACGCGGGATGTAACTGCCTTCGCTGGCCAAGTTAGCAAAACCAGGCGCTTGAGCCATCACTTCAATCATATGTTCAGCGTAGTTTTCCCAGTCGGTCGCCATGTGGAAGACACCACTGCCGATGATCAATTTTTGACGCACCATTTCAGCAAATTCAAGCTGCACAATGCGGCGTTTATGGTGACGCTTTTTGTGCCAAGGATCTGGGAAGAACAGTTGCAAAGTATGCAGGCTATTATCTGGGATCATATGAGCAAAGACTTCAACCGCATCGTGGCACATAACACGTAGATTGGTCACGCCCGCTTCACGCGCTGAGGCCAAACAAGCGCCCACACCTGGGCTGTGTACTTCAATACCGATGAAATTCTTGTGCGGTGCGTTTTTCGCCATTTCAACCAGTGACGCGCCCATGCCAAAACCAATTTCCAGCACGACTGGATTGGTGTTGCCAAACACCTGTTGCCAATCCAATAACTCTGGCTGGTAATCAATGCCCATGGTTGGCCAGCACTCTTTCATTGCGGCTTCCTGGCCTTTGGTCAAACGACCTTCACGACGCACAAAGCTACGGATCCGACGCAGCACTTTGCCATCTTCGGTGAATTCCTGGGTGATCACTTCGCTCATTTGTATTGCCTGCCCATTGCTAAATCAGAGCGGGAATTATCCAAAGAATCGCCAGCGGTGCAAGTGTTATTCGCGCTCATCAAACATCCCATCTCAATATCCTTATGATTTGTCGGTTGTACTTCATCCTCGATCTGTGGTGCAATTTTACCCCTCAACATTAAACAACCATAATGAGCAAGTCGTGACCCCTTTCGCACAAGCGATCCTTACTTGGTATGACGCCTACGGCCGCAAAAATCTGCCGTGGCAGCAACACAAAAATGCGTATCGCGTTTGGTTATCTGAAATCATGTTACAGCAGACCCAAGTCGCGACCGTGATCCCCTATTTTGCGCGCTTTTTAGAGCGCTTCCCAACCGTGCAAGCATTGGCCAAAGCAGAGCAAGATGAAGTGCTGCATTTTTGGACCGGACTTGGCTACTACGCCAGAGCGCGCAACCTGCACAAAGCGGCGCAAATGGTTGTGAGTGAATATGACGGTGAGTTTCCCACCGATTTAGAACAGATGAATGCGCTACCCGGCGTTGGCCGCTCCACCGCGGCTGCGGTACTCTCTTCGGTGTATCAAAAACCGCATGCCATTTTAGATGGTAATGTAAAACGCACCTTGGCACGCTGCTTTGCCGTGGAAGGTTGGCCGGGACAGAAAAGCGTTGAAAATCAGTTGTGGCATTACGCCCAAATGCATACCCCTCAAGTGGATGTCGATAAATACAACCAAGCTATGATGGATATGGGCGCGCTGATCTGCACCCGCAGCAAACCTAAATGCAGCCTATGCCCAGTGGCCTCGTTTTGTGTGGCTAAACAGCAAGGCAATCCGCAAGATTATCCGGGCAAAAAACCGAAAAACGACAAGCCAGTCAAAGCCACTTGGTTTGTTATGCTCTATCACGATAATGCCGTGTGGCTTGAACAACGCCCGCAAAGCGGCATTTGGGGCGGCCTCTACTGCTTCCCACAATCGGACAGCGCCAATATTCAAACCCGCCTCGATCAGCGGGCGATTGATGATCACACCATCAGCGAGCAACAAACGCTGATCGCCTTTCGCCACACTTTTAGCCACTATCATCTGGATATTACGCCGATCTTGCTGCAATTAAAGCGCAAACCAGACATCATCATGGAAGGCTGCAAAGGTCTTTGGTATAACTTAACTCAACCCGATGCGATTGGTTTGGCTGCGCCAGTCAAACAACTGCTGCACAGCTTACCATTCGACATTGATCGCCACATTAAAGAGGAAGCGTGAATGGCTCGCACCGTATTTTGTACCCGACTCAATAAACAAGCTGCTGGCTTAGATTTCCAGCTCTACCCCGGTGAATTGGGCAAACGTATTTTCGATAACATTTGTCAAGAAGCTTGGGCGCAATGGCAAAGCAAACAAACCATGTTAATCAATGAGAAAAAGCTCAATATGATGGATCCCGAGCACCGTAAACTGCTTGAACAAGAGATGGTCAACTTCTTGTTTGAAGGCAAAGAAGTCCACATCGAAGGTTATACTCCGCCGAGCAAGTAACAAATTTCGCATTTCATCTGCCGATAAAAAATGACATCATACCAATTGGTTATGATGTCATTTTCGCATCAGGAGTAGCGAAAGTTCGCTTTAGGAGGCGCATGAGAACGTTAGTGCTATGTATCACCACGCTATTATTGAGTGGCTGTAGTCGTGAATTTATTGAGAAAATTTACGACGTGGATTACCAACCCACTAACCGCTTCGCTAAGAACTTAGCGCAACTTCCCGGCCAGTTTGAGAAAGATACCGCCGCGTTAGATGCATTGATCAATAGTTTCTCTGGCAATATTGAAAAACGCTGGGGACGTCGCGAGCTCAAAATCGCCGGCAAAAACAATTACGTCAAATACATAGATAATTACCTCAGCCGCGCAGAAGTGAATTTCAGCGAAGGGCGGATCATCGTCGAAACCGTTTCCCCTACCGATCCGAAAGCACATTTACGTAATGCGATCATCACCACCTTACTCACCCCAGATGATCCGGCCAATGTTGACCTATTCTCCTCGAAAGATATTCAACTGAAAGGCCAGCCCTTTTTGTACCAACAAGTACTCGATCAAGATGGGCAAGCGATCCAGTGGTCATGGCGCGCCCAGCGCTATGCCGATTATCTGATCGCCAAACATCTGAAAGTGAAACAAGTGGATTTCAAAAAAGCCTACTACGTCGAGATCCCGATGGTTAAAGATCAAGTGGAGATCCGTGGTTATAAATACGCCAATATCGTGCGCCGCGCGGCACAAAAGTACGATATTCCGGAAGATCTGATCTATGCGATCATTAAAACCGAAAGTAGCTTCAACCCCTATGCGGTCAGTTGGGCCAATGCTTATGGGCTAATGCAAGTGGTGCCGAAAACCGCCGGTCGCGATGTGTTTAAACTGGTTAAAAATCGTTCCGGCGAACCGACGCCTGAGTACCTGTTTAACCCCGAAAACAATATTGATACCGGAACCGCCTATTTTTACATTTTAAAAAATCGCTATTTGAAAGATGTTCGCCATCCAACCTCGCTCGAATACAGCATGATTTCGGCTTATAACGGTGGCACTGGCGGGGTATTAAATACCTTTAGCAAAGATCGCCAGCGTGCGATGCGTGATCTTAATGGCTTACAACCCAATCAAGTCTATTGGGCGCTGACCAAAAAACATCCCAACGCCGAAGCACGCCGTTACCTAGAAAAAGTGACTCAATTTAAGAAAGAATTTAATGCTGGCTAATAACTGGCCTAGCTTTGTTTAAATTATCTGCAAACAAACTGATTTGGCGAATTTTTTCAAAAAACAGGTTGACGAAGTAAAGGAAAATACGTTTAATAGCGCTCCGTTGCCCGGATAGCTCAGTCGGTAGAGCAGAGGATTGAAAATCCTCGTGTCGGTGGTTCGATTCCGCCTCCGGGCACCACGAATTTTAGATTGTTGGTGTAAGACACAAACAGCAAAGGTTACGTGTGCCGGCTTAGCTCAGTAGGTAGAGCAACTGACTTGTAATCAGTAGGTCGCCAGTTCGACTCCGGCAGCCGGCACCACTTAAAATTTGCCTCGATAGCTCAGTCGGTAGAGCAGAGGATTGAAAATCCTCGTGTCGGTGGTTCGATTCCGCCTCGAGGCACCACTATTTAAAGATTGTTCCTCCTTAGCTCAGTCGGTAGAGCGACGGACTGTTAATCCGCAGGTCGCTGGTTCGAGCCCAGCAGGAGGAGCCA